>NZ_JBFBBE010000051.1:0-66597 GCF_040682555.1 Streptomyces sp. NPDC051172 | reverse complement strand
GTGCCTTTGGTACGGCGGGAGCGTCGCCGGGCCGCAGAGGAGCTCCCCACCATCCCCATTCGGGGTCTAGAGCTGAGCGTGGGGGAGGCTTCCGCCGCACTGTTCGAGACGGAGGCCGATGAACTCACCCTCCCCGGACCTGACACCGACACCCACACCGACACCCTTTACGACGCCCTCAATGGGGCCGTACAGGTGCTGGGTGTGGCGGGGATTGCCGAAGTCGTCGGCACCTTCGCCGAGTTGGACGCGGCCGAGTTCCCCGAGGTGGGCGTCTGCCGCCAGTTCGCCTACCGCCTCGCCTTGTCGTTCTGGTACGGGGATGCCCGCTCCCGCCCGATGACCGTGGGGGAAGCGGCCGTGGCGCTGTACCTCTCGGACGCATACCGTCACCACCACGTCAACGCCTACACCGTGCGGCGGGCCCCGTTGCTGGTCTCCCGCGCGATCCGGCAGGGCGCCGCCCTGGTCCCCGTGGAAACCCTCATGCGCCTCGGAGAGGCCATGGGGCGCGAGTTCGCAATGCCTGTGTCGTCGAGTCTGACCTGCGTGACGCCCGGCGTCACGGGGGCGTCACGCGAGGGTGAGACGGGCCCGACGCAGGGTCGGGACTGGCTGTACCGGCAGGCCCTGCCGGACTGGCACCGCCGCCGCTTCTGCTTCGCCCTGCTGCGTGCCGATGTCCGTCAGCCCTCCCCGCTCGTCGTGCGGTTCGACGGGGGCGGCTACGCCCTTGGGGCGACCCCGCCGCCCGGACCGGACGGCACTTGGCGCCGCGCGGTGCGGGCGGAGTGGTGAGCGTGCCCAACAAGCCCCACGGGGACGTGCGCCGCCGCCGCAAGCGGCAGGTTGCGTACGTCTTCCGGCACCGCTGCGCCTACTGCCGTCACCGGTTCGGCTCGCTCGATCAGGCCACCCTCGATCACATCGTGCCCCGGTCGGTGTGGCCGACCTGGTCCGCGACTGCGCTCGCCCTGGCCTGCCTCGACTGCAACCACCGCAAGGCCGACCGGTTCCCCCTCTCGATCGCTCTCTTGCTGCTGCGGCACGTCGACCCGATCCGGCCCGTCATCCGCCCGAACGACCTGCCGGTACTCGCCCGACTTGCGCACGCCAACCGGTCTACCTCTCACCTGCCCGAATCGACCTCGAACAGCCCGAAGTGCCTTGAAAGGACGGCGGCATGAGCGCCCGCACGGTGGACGAGAAGATGACCGTCAAGGAGGTCATTGCCGACCTGAAGGTCGCGCCGTCGACCTTCTACCGGTGGCGCCAACTTGGTCGGGGCCCCCGCTCGATCAAACTGCCGAACGGCGACGTTCGCATCCGGCGGTCGGAGTACGAGCGTTGGCTTGCGGAGCGGGAGGACGCTGCGTGAGCACGACTGACGACACTCCGGCTCTCCGGCCGCACGGGGAGGCTCGATCCGGGTACTCCCTCGATATCCGGCTGTGGAAGGTCACGAAGGTCAACCGGAAGGCACGGCCGTATCAACTCCGCTGGGTCGTGGGCGGGAAGGTGAGCAGCGCGACGTTCGCCACGTCGGCACTTGCCGAGAGCCGACGCTCGGAGCTGCGGCAGGCCATGCGCCGGGGCGAGGCTTTCGAGATCGCAAGCGGACAGCCGGAGTCCGAGGTTCGCGCGGCGGCTGAAGCGGCGGCGACATCGGCTGAGCCCGAACCGCTGTTGCGGTGGTTCGAGTTCTGCCGGAAGTACGTCGCCGGACGGTGGCGCACGAGCGCCGCGAAGACCCGTGAAGGCATGGCGGACTCTCTCGCGGCCGTCGCCCTGGCCATGGTGAAGCGAGGGGAGGGCAGGCCAGAGGACACGGACCTGCGGTTGGCGTTCCGGTGGGGGATCGTGCCCGCGAACGCAGGGGAGGACGCGCCGGCCGAACTCAAGGCCGCGTATGACTGGCTCACGACGGCGGACCGTCCCGTCATCGACCTGGCAGACGCCGACGTGTTCGAGGACGTGCTGTACCGGCTCAGCTACCTACTGGACGGCACCCCGGCGGCGGGCGACACGTACCGGCGACGTCGCCGGGCCCTGAACACCGCCCTCGAACACGCCGTGGTCGTGGGGGAGCTCCCGGAGAATCCGCTTCAGCGCGCCCGCCGGAAGCACGTCGGCTCCAACGACACGGTTGACCGTCGCGTCCTGGTGAACGCCGTACAGGCCCGGCAGTTGCTCGCCGCCGTCTCGTACGTCGGGTCGTGGGATCGCTGCCGTGGGCGGCGCCTCGCGGCCTTCTATGCGGTCCTGTACTACGCGGGGCTCCGGCCCGCTGAGGCGGTTGGTCTCCGGCTGTCGGACTGCCACCTCCCGGAGACCGGTTGGGGCACGCTGACGCTGCGGGAGACGAGGCCCGTCTCCGGAAAGCAGTGGACCGACTCGGGGGAGCGGCACGACCGCCGTGGGCTGAAGGCGCGAGAGGCAGCCAGCGACCGACCCGTGCCCATCCCGCCCGTCCTGGTGGCCATCCTTCAGGCTCACCTGAAGGCGTTCGGGACCGCCAAGGAGGGGCGCGTCTTTGGCAACGAGCGTGGGGGAGTGGTCGGCTCATCCACCTACTGGCGAGTGTGGGAGGAGGCACGGGAGTACGCCCTCCCGCCGGAGCGCGTCGACTCGCCGTTGGCGGGGCGCCCGTACGACCTGCGGCACGCCTGCATCACGCGGTGGCTCAACGCGGGGGTGCCGATCGCTGAGGTTGCCCGGCGTGTCGGCAACTCGCCGGAAGTGATCCACCGTCGCTATCACGGCTGCATCGACGGTCACGAGGAAGCGGCCAACGCGAAGATCACAAAGGCGCTGGAAGAGGACGGCGATACGGCCTGACGTGTGTATCGCAGATGGTGCGTGAACACTGAGAGAGAGTGAGAAAGAGCGGGAGTCAGTGAGACTGACTCCCGCTCTCTCATGTCGGCATCCGCACTGGTCAGAGCATGATTCCTGCTGTCTGACTGGCGAGTGCCCCCGGCAGGATTCGAACCTGCGCACACGGCTCCGGAGGCCGTTGCTCTATCCCCTGAGCTACGGGGGCGTGGTCGCTGCGCTGTGTGCGCGGCGACGGGTAGAACACTACCAGTTCATCCGGGGTGTTCATGAACGGGTTTCCGGCGTTGCCCGTCGCCGCAGCGGATGGCGAAGGGCCGTACCCCGCAAGGGCCGGAAGTGGGGAAAACCCGGACGCGGTGGCCGGTCCGCACCTACTCTCGAGTTGTGCCAGGCGCGTCGGGCCGGGTGCTTGTTGTGGACGACAACAAGGTCATCCGGCAGCTGATCAGGGTCAATCTCGAGCTGGAGGGTTTCGAGGTGGTGACCGCGGCTGACGGTGCCGAGTGTCTGGATGTCGTTCATCAGGTGCGGCCCGATGTCGTGACCCTCGATGTCGTCATGCCCCGGCTGGACGGGCTGCGGACCGCCTCCCGGCTTCGTTCCGATCCGCTGACCCGCGATCTTCCCCTCGTCATCGTCAGTGCCTGCACCTCGTACGAGGTCGAGACCGGGCTGGATGTGGGGGTCGACGCCTTTCTCGCCAAGCCCTTCGAGCCTGCCGAACTCGTGCGCCTCGTACAGCAGTTGATCGAGCGGAGGAGGAGTGCGAGGGGCAGGGGAGAGGGCGGTGAGTCCGGGCTCGGGAGTGTTCTCGGGTTCGGTGAGACCGAGCGGGCCGGGCGGGCCGGCGGCTGACCCGGGCGGAGGTCCTCCCGTCCACCCGCCCCGTCCACATCCCGGACCTCTCCCAAACCGGCTCGCCTACCCACCCCCCTCCTCCCATACGCTTGTGCCGTGACCCCCGTCGAGCTCTCCCGTACCGTGCTGCGCGCGGTGCGTCGTGCTGTGGACGAGGGGGAGCTGAGCGTGGCCGTGCCGCAACGGGCCGTTGTCGTGCCGCCCGGGCCGGGTGGCTGTGGCGACTACGCCACCAACATCGCCCTGCAGCTCGCACGGCCCGCCGGGCAGCCGCCCCGGCGTGTTGCCGAGATCCTTCAGCAGCACCTCTCCCGCACGGACGGCGTCGCCGACGTCGTCGTCACCGGGCCGGGGTTCATCAACATCAGCCTGCGGGCGGCAACCGCATCAGCGGCCGCGCTCACTCGCGAGATCCTCCGGGACGGCACGGCGTACGGTCACAGTGACGCCCTCGCTGGAGAAGTCGTCGAACTGCGCATCCCGTACGAGGTGAGGGCCGAGGTCGTCGCCGACGCCCTCGTGCGCATCGTCGGGTCCCAGGGCGGCCGAGTCGAGGTCGACCATCGCGAGCCGGTGAACCTCCGGCCCGTCCCGGCCCCCGACGACCCCGCACTGCTGGGCCCCGACGCCGCCCGCTGGGCGCTGCTGCACCCCGCTGCCCACGACCGGCCCCGTATCACCGCCGATCATCTGGTCCAGCGCGAGAGCAACCCTCTCTTCCGTGTCCGTTACGCCCACGCCCGCACCCGGGCCCTCAGCCGTAACGCAGCCGACCTGGGCTTCACCCCCGAGCCCGGAGCCGTAGAAGAGGACATGGCCGCCCTGCTCGCCGTCCTCGCCGACCATCCCCGCGTTCTCGCCCGTGCAGCCGCACAGCGCACGCCCGACAGTCTCGCCCGGCACCTCGTCACCGTCGCCGACGCCGTTCTCGCCGTCCTTCCCGTGGTGCTGCCGCGCGGTGACGAGAAACCCTCGGCCGCCCACCGGGCCCGGCTCGCGCTCGCCGAAGCCGCCGGGTCGGTGCTGGCCGGCGGCCTGTCCCTGCTCGGCATCGACGCACCCCAACACCTCTAGAGAGCCAGCGAAGAAAAATGAGCCGTTCCGCACACCCCGCCGGGCCCCGTCACGCCGACGTCCTCCCCGAGGGCCACTACTCCGCCCCGCCCACCGACCTCAACGTCCTCGACCCCAAGGTCTGGGCCCAGACGGTCACTCGTGACGAGGACGGTGTGACCACCGTCGGCGGTATCGACGTGAAGACCATCGCCGAGCAGTACGGCACCCCCGCCTACGTCCTCGACGAGGCCGACTTCCGGGCCCGGGCGCGGGCCTGGCGCAGTGCCTTCGGGGCCGACGCCGACGTCTTCTACGCCGGAAAGGCGTTCCTGTCGCGTGCCGTCGTGCGCTGGCTGCACGAGGAAGGGCTCAACCTCGACGTGTGCTCCGGTGGCGAGCTCGCCACGGCCCTGTCCGCCGGGATGCCCGCCGAGCGCATCGCCTTCCACGGCAACAACAAGTCCGTCGACGAAATCACCAGGGCCGTCGAGGCCGGTGTCGGGCGGATCGTCCTCGACTCCTTCCAGGAGATCGTCCGCGTCGCCCACATCGCGCAGGAACTCGGCAAGCGGCAGCGGGTGCAGATTCGTATCACCGTGGGTGTGGAAGCACACACCCACGAGTTCATCGCCACCGCCCACGAGGACCAGAAGTTCGGGATCCCGCTGGCCGGCGGGCAGGCCGCCGAGGCCGTGCGGCGGGCGCTTCAGCTCGACGGGCTGGAGCTCGTCGGGATCCACAGCCACATCGGGTCGCAGATCTTCGACATGTCCGGGTTCGAGGTCGCCGCGCACCGGGTCGTCGGGCTACTCAAGGACATCCGCGACGAGCACGGCGTCGAGCTGCCCGAGATCGACCTCGGGGGCGGGCTCGGGATCGCGTACACGAGCGACGACGACCCCCGTGAGCCGCACGAGATCGCCAAGGCGCTCACCGAGATCGTCACGCGTGAGTGCGAGTCCGCCAGGCTGCGTACCCCCCGCATCTCCGTCGAGCCGGGACGGGCCATCGTCGGTCCGACGGCCTTCACGCTCTACGAGGTCGGCACCATCAAGCCCCTCGACAACCTCCGTACCTACGTCTCCGTCGACGGCGGTATGTCGGACAACATCCGCACCGCGCTCTACGACGCCGAGTACAGCGTCGCGCTCGTGTCGCGCACCTCCGACGCCGAACCCATGCTCGCCCGTGTCGTCGGCAAGCACTGCGAGAGCGGGGACATCGTGGTGAAGGACGCGTTCCTGCCCTCGGACCTGGCACCGGGTGACCTCGTCGCCGTGCCGGCCACGGGTGCGTACTGCCGGTCCATGGCCAGCAACTACAACCACGTGCTCCGGCCGCCCGTCGTCGCCGTACACGACGGCGAGGCGCGTGTCATCGTCCGCCGCGAGACGGAGGAGGACCTCCTGCGTCTCGACGTCGGATGAGGCGGACGACCGGAAACACCCCCGGCGGGTGGAAGATCTCCTGTCTTCCACCCCCGGACAAATGAAATAGATGTCTCACGATCCGGACATTGGATAGAAACTCCCGTCCGGTGAGTGAGACTGGTCCCACCGTAGACGGTATGAGGAAACGAGGTCGGATGATGCGTACGCGTCCGCTGAAGGTGGCGCTGCTGGGCTGTGGGGTTGTCGGCTCAGAGGTGGCGCGCATCATGACGACGCACGCCGACGACCTCGCCGCCAGGATCGGGGCGCCCGTCGAACTGGCGGGTGTGGCCGTGCGCCGGCCCGACCGGGTCCGTCAGGGCATCGACCCGAGCCTCGTCACCACCGATGCCACCGCGCTCGTCAAACGCGGCGACATCGACGTCGTGGTCGAGGTCATCGGCGGCATCGAGCCCGCCCGCTCCCTCATCACCACCGCCTTCGAGCACGGCGCGTCCGTCGTCTCCGCCAACAAGGCGCTGCTCGCCCAGGACGGCGCCGCTCTGCACGCCGCCGCCGAGGAGCACGACAAGGACCTCTACTACGAGGCCGCCGTCGCCGGCGCCATCCCGCTGATCCGCCCGCTGCGCGAGTCCCTCGCCGGCGACAAGGTCAACCGGGTGCTCGGCATCGTGAACGGCACCACCAACTTCATCCTCGACAAGATGGACAGCACGGGGGCGGGGTACCAGGAGGCGCTCGACGAGGCCACGGCGCTCGGGTACGCCGAGGCCGACCCCACCGCCGACGTCGAGGGCTTCGACGCCGCCGCCAAGGCCGCCATCCTCGCCGGCATCGCCTTCCACTCGCGGGTGCGGCTCGACGACGTCTACCGCGAGGGCATGACCGAGGTCACCGCGGCCGACTTCGCCTCGGCGAAGAACATGGGCTGCACCATCAAGCTCCTCGCCATCTGCGAGCGGGCACAGGACGGCGAATCGGTCACCGCGCGCGTGCACCCCGCCATGATTCCGCTGAGCCACCCCCTCGCCTCCGTGCGCGGCGCGTACAACGCCGTGTTCGTGGAGTCCGACGCGAGCGGGCAGCTCATGTTCTACGGGCCCGGTGCCGGCGGTTCGCCCACCGCGTCCGCCGTGCTCGGCGACCTCGTCGCCGTCTGCCGCAACCGGCTCAGCGGGGCAACGGGGCCCGGCGAGTCGGCGTACGCCGCGCTGCCCGTGTCGGGCATGGGTGACGTCGTCACCCGCTACCACATCAGCCTCGACGTTGCGGACAAACCGGGCGTTCTCGCCCAGGTGGCGACCGTCTTCGCGGAGCACGGTGTGTCGATCGATACGGTTCGCCAGCAAGGCCGGCCAGAAGGGGACGGCGACGCATCGCTCGTCGTCGTCACCCACCGCGCGTCCGACGCCTCCCTCTCCGGGACCGTCGAGGCGCTGCGCAAGCTCGACACCGTGCGGGGTGTCGCCAGCATCATGCGGGTTGAAGGAGAGTAACCAGCAATGACCCACCAGTGGCGCGGAATCATCGAGGAGTACCGGGACAGACTGCCGGTATCCGACACCACGCCGGTCGTGACGCTCCGCGAGGGCGGCACGCCCCTCGTGCCCGCGCAGGTGCTCTCCGAGCGCACGGGCTGCGAGGTCCACCTGAAGGTGGAGGGCGCGAATCCCACCGGGTCCTTCAAGGACCGCGGCATGACCATGGCCATCACCCGGGCCAAGGAGGAGGGCGCGAAGGCTGTGATCTGCGCCTCCACCGGCAACACGTCCGCGTCCGCGGCCGCGTACGCCGTGCGGGCCGGCATGGTTTCGGCCGTTCTCGTCCCGCAGGGCAAGATCGCGCTCGGCAAGATGGGACAGGCGCTGGTGCACGGCGCCAAGATCCTCCAGGTCGACGGCAACTTCGACGACTGCCTCACCCTGGCCCGCTCGCTGAGCGACAACTACCCCGTGGCGCTGGTGAATTCGGTCAACCCCGTGCGCATCGAGGGCCAGAAGACGGCCTCCTTCGAGATCGTCGACATGCTGGGCGACGCCCCGGACATCCACGTCCTCCCGGTCGGCAACGCGGGCAACATCACCGCGTACTGGAAGGGCTACAAGGAGTACGCCGCCGACGGCGTCGCCACGCACACCCCCCGCATGTGGGGCTTCCAGGCCTCCGGCTCCGCCCCGATCGTGCGCGGCGAGATCGTCAAGGACCCCTCGACCATCGCCACCGCCATCCGCATCGGCAACCCCGCCTCCTGGCAGTACGCCCTGGCCGCGCGGGACGAGTCCGGCGGCTTCATCGACGAGGTGACGGACCGTGAGATCCTGCGCGCCTACCGGCTGTTGGCCGCGCAGGAGGGTGTCTTCGTCGAGCCGGCGTCCGCCGCGTCCGTCGCCGGACTGCTGAAGGCCGCCGAGCAGGGCAAGGTCGACCCGGGCCAGAAGATCGTGTGCACGGTCACCGGAAACGGCCTGAAGGACCCCGACTGGGCCGTCGCCGGCGCCCCGCAGCCGGTCACCGTCCCGGTCGACGCGGTGGCGGCGGCCGAGCGCCTCGGTCTGGCCTGACGTCGGCCCGAGGTCCGGCCCGACGGGGAACTCCCTCCGAGGGGTGCACAGGGGGCTTACGGCACGCATCGTGCGCCTCCTGTGCGCCCTATGTCGCCACAGAAGCATCCTTCGATAGGCTGTACCGAACCCGCCCGCCGCATATGCCTCCGCCCATGGAGCGTCTGGACGGTGCCGCGCCGTCTCCGCGGCCTGAGGGTCTCCCCGTACGTAGCCGATGTCGTATCGAATGTTTTCGACCATCACGCAGCTCAAGGAGAGTCATCGAGAGATGGCCGGTCCCGCCTTCCGCGCCGCCGCCGTAAGGGTGCGCGTCCCCGCCACCAGCGCCAACCTCGGCCCGGGCTTCGACGCCCTGGGCCTGTCGCTGGGGCTCTACGACGACGTCGTCGTCAGGGTGGCCGACTCCGGGCTGCACATCGACATCGCGGGCGAGGGCAGCGAGACGTTGCCGCGTGACGAGAAACACCTTCTCGTACGTTCCCTGCGCACCGCCTTCGATCTGCTCGGCGGGCAGCCGCGCGGCCTCGAGATCGTCTGCGCCAACCGCATCCCGCACGGCCGTGGCCTCGGCTCCTCCTCGGCCGCCATCTGCGCCGGCATCGTCGCCGCCCGCGCCGTGACCATAGGCGGGGAGTCGAAGCTCGACGACACGGCCCTGCTGGAGCTCGCGACCGAGATCGAGGGCCACCCCGACAACGTGGCGGCCTGTCTGCTCGGCGGTTTCACCCTCTCCTGGATGGAGGCGGGCGCCGCCCGCGCGATCAGGATGGATGCCGCCGATTCCATCGTTCCGGTGGTTTTCGTGCCCGGAAAGCCGGTCCTCACCGAGACCGCGCGCGGCCTGCTCCCGCGCACCGTGCCGCACGTCGACGCCGCCACCAACGCGGGCCGTGCCGCCCTGCTCGTCGAGGCCCTCACCAGGCGCCCCGAGCTGCTGCTGCCCGCCACCGAGGACCGCCTCCACCAGGAGTACCGCGCCCCCGCCATGCCGGAGAGCGCCGCGCTGGTGGAGCGGCTGCGGGCCGACGGAGTCCCGGCGGTCATCTCGGGTGCCGGACCCACCGTGCTGGCGCTGGCCGACGCCGACAGCGCCGACAAGGTCGCCCATCTGGCAGGCGAAGGGTGGGCCGCGAACCGGCTCGAACTCGACGCCCAGGGAGCGAGCGTGCTGCCGCTTGCGTCCTGACACACGGTTGCCGGATTTCGAGAGGGGGAATGTTTGTTGGATCCGGTAGTGTTAATCTCAAGTCTGCACCCGACCCCACCATGGCGAGGTGCTTCGTGTCCCCGTCCGGGACAGACATTCTTCCGGGAGCCTCCCAAGCCGCACTGTGTTCCGTACGACGTACGTGGGCAGTACCTCGTACGCGGGCACTGAGCGACTTGCCGGGCACGCTCCGGAACCGGTGCGACCAAGCCACGTGACACCGACACTCGGTGCCACGGCCACGGCTTTGGGAAGCGCCATCCCAGATATTGCCTCCGCCACCTTTGGCGGACCACCGCCCCGGCACGGTCCACACAGCAAGGACCGAAGCCGGAAGCACAACCGGTCGCCGAGCCAGACAGGCCGACGTCCGCTCCAGGGAAGGACCCTTCGTGAGCGACACCACCGATCTGATGGGCGCACGTGTCGAGGAGACCGCTGCCGCGCCCGCCACGGACGCCTCCGCGCCTGCCACCGGTGCAGGCTCCCGGCGGCGCCGCGGTACCGGCCTCGAGGGCATGGTGCTGGCCGAGCTGCAGCAGGTCGCATCCGGCCTCGGCATCAGGGGCACCGCGCGCATGCGCAAGAGCCAGCTGATCGAGGTCATCAAGGAGGCGCAGGCGGGTGGTGGTGCCCCGGCGAAGGCCGAGGCCGCCGCCGAGACCAAGCCCAAGCGCCGTGCCACCTCCAAGGCTCGTACGGGCGAGGACGCCGCTCCCGCCGCCGAGAAGAAGGCGGCCGCCCCGGCCGAGAAGGCCGTGGCCCAGCAGCAGATCGAGATCCCCGGCCAGCCGGCCAGCGAGGACGCTCCCGTCGAGCGCCGTCGCCGTCGCGCCACCGCCGAGGCGGGCAGCCCCGAGACGGTCGCCGCCGAGGCGAAGAACGAGCCCAAGGCCGAGACGCCCGCCCCGCAGCCGCAGGGCGACGCCGGTGACGGCGAGGGCCGCCAGGGCCGCCGTGACCGCCGGGACCGCGACCGCGGAGACCGCGGCGGCCGGGACCGCTCGGGCCGCGGCAACAAGGGCGACGAGCAGCAGGGCGGCCAGGGCGGTGGCCCGCAGCGCCAGGACCGCCAGGACCGGGGGGACCGCCAGCAGGGCGGCGCCCGCCAGGACCGCCAGCAGCGCGACAACGGCCCGCAGGACGACGACGACTTCGAGGGCGGTCGCCGCGGCCGTCGGGGCCGTTACCGGGACCGCCGTGGCCGCCGTGGCCGTGACGAGATGGGCGGCGCCGAGCCGCAGCTCAACGAGGACGACGTCCTGATCCCGGTCGCGGGCATCCTCGACATCCTGGACAACTACGCCTTCATCCGTACGTCGGGCTACCTGCCGGGTCCCAACGACGTGTACGTCTCCCTCGCCCAGGTCCGCAAGAACGGCCTGCGCAAGGGCGACCACGTCACCGGCGCGGTCCGCCAGCCCAAGGAAGGCGAGCGCCGCGAGAAGTTCAACGCGCTGGTGCGCCTGGACTCCGTCAACGGCATGGCGCCCGAACACGGCCGCGGACGCCCGGAGTTCAACAAGCTCACCCCGCTCTACCCGCAGGACCGCCTCCGCCTGGAGACGGACCCGGGCGTGCTCACCACCCGCATCATCGACCTGGTCTCGCCGATCGGTAAGGGCCAGCGCGGTCTGATCGTGGCCCCGCCGAAGACCGGTAAGACCATGATCATGCAGGCGATCGCCAACGCGATCACGCACAACAACCCGGAGTGCCACCTGATGGTCGTCCTGGTCGACGAGCGTCCGGAAGAGGTCACCGACATGCAGCGGTCGGTCAAGGGCGAGGTCATCTCCTCGACCTTCGACCGCCCGGCCGAGGACCACACCACGGTCGCCGAGCTCGCCATCGAGCGTGCCAAGCGGCTGGTGGAGCTGGGCCACGACGTGGTCGTGCTGCTCGACTCGATCACGCGTCTGGGCCGTGCCTACAACCTGGCCGCGCCGGCTTCCGGCCGCATCCTGTCCGGTGGTGTCGACTCGACCGCGCTGTACCCGCCGAAGCGCTTCTTCGGTGCGGCGCGGAACATCGAGGACGGCGGCTCGCTCACCATCCTGGCGACCGCTCTCGTCGACACCGGGTCCCGTATGGACGAGGTGATCTTCGAGGAGTTCAAGGGCACCGGCAACATGGAGCTGAAGCTCGACCGGAAGCTCGCCGACAAGCGCATCTTCCCGGCGGTGGACGTGGACGCGTCCGGTACCCGTAAGGAAGAGATCCTGCTCGGCAACGAGGAGCTGGCGGTCGTCTGGAAGCTGCGGCGGGTGCTGCATGCGCTCGACCAGCAGCAGGCGATCGAGCTGCTGCTGGACAAGATGAAGCAGACGAAGTCGAACGGCGAGTTCCTGATGCAGATTCAGAAGACGACGCCCACCCCCGGCAACGGCGACTGAGACACCGCCTTCCGGCACCTCGCAAAAGGCCGTTCATCGTCACACCAGTGACGATGAACGGCCTTTTTGCGCTGAGTGGATGGGGCGCACCAGGCGCCTCATCCATCACTTGTCTCACTGGGGGACTTTCTTGTCCACATCCCTGTCCGGCAGCGGTCGTCACAGACGCCGGATACGCCTTGCCCTGCCGGTCGCCGCGACCGGCCTCGTCGCGGCCGTCGCCGCCGCGCTGCTGACGTCGTCCGCGAACGCCGCGCCGTCCGCGACGCCTCATGTGAAGCCGGCCATGACCTCGCCGTCGCTCTCCGAGCTGCAGCAGCGCGTCTCCGGGGCCCTCGCCACCGACGCCGCCATGGGCAAGAAGACCACCAAGTCGTCGAAGACCACCAGCGGCACCGGCAGCAGCACGAGCACGAGCACCAGCACCAGTGGCTCCACCATCAG
This sequence comes from Streptomyces sp. NPDC051172, assembly GCF_040682555.1. Lineage (NCBI taxonomy): Bacteria > Bacillati > Actinomycetota > Actinomycetes > Kitasatosporales > Streptomycetaceae > Streptomyces > Streptomyces sp. NPDC051172. The sequence goes on along the minus strand of NZ_JBFBBE010000051.1, from coordinate 53,843 downwards.
CCCGATGGTCATCGGCGGCACCGACACCGCCATCACCTCGGCGCCGTTCATGGCCCAGCTCTGGTACTACGACGACAAGGGCACCACCGACACGAGCGACGACGTCAGCTTCTTCTGCGGCGGCACCGTCGTCTCGCCGACGAAGATCCTCACCGCCTCGCACTGCGTCAAGGGCTTCAACTGGCACGCGTACGGCGCGATCATCACCGGCACGAACCAGTTGCCGACCACCAACAGCGACGGCAGCACCGACCTGCACGGCGGCACGGTCTCCGGCGTCTGGCGGCAGTGGAACCACCCGTCGTACACCACGACGACCAACGGCGCCCCCGACAACGACATCGCCGTGCTGACGCTGCCGAACCCCGTCAAGGCGACGCCGGTCCGTATGACGACGTCCACCGACACCGCGTCGTACGCGGGCGGCACCGTCGCCACGCTCTACGGCTGGGGCCGTACCAGCTCCACCAGCAACGACATCGCGCAGACCCTGCAGTCGGCCCAGCTGACCATCCACGCCGACAGCACCTGCACCACCGCCTACGGCTCGGACTACGTCGCGGGCCACATGGTGTGCGCCGGCACGCAGAGCGGCAGCGACACCGGCACCAAGGCGTCCTGCAACGGCGACTCCGGTGGCCCCCTGATCGTCAACAACCGGATCGTGGGCGTCGTCTCCTGGGGCGTCGAGAACTGCGTGGCGAAGGGCGACTACAGCGTCTTCACCAAGGTCCGCAGCTACGTCGGCGCCGCCTACCCGCGCATCGACGACACGAACCTGAGCGGCGACTCCAAGGCCGACCTGTTCCTGCGCAACTCCTCCACCAAGACCGGCTACGAGCTGGACTCCAAGGGCACCTCGCTGGCCTCCCGGATCTCCTGGGGCTCCTTCAGCGGCTACAACGTGATCCTGCAGACCGACCTCAACCGGGACGGCTACCAGGACTTCATCCTGCGCTCCAGCTCCACCGGCGCGGTCTACTGGGAGCACTACGTGCCCGCCGGCAGCTCCTGGACCAAGACGCAGATCTTCAGCAACTGGTCCACCCGCACCCGCATCGTCGCCCCCGGTGACGTCACCGGCGACTACAAGCCCGACCTGCTCTCGGTCGACTCCGGCGGCACCCTGTGGATCTACCCGGGCAAGGGTGACGGCACCTTCGGTACCCCGGTGAGCGTCGGGACCGGCTGGAACCAGTACAACGCCCTGCTCGGCCACGGCGACTTCAACGGCGACGGCAAGGCCGACCTGATCGCGCGTCAGAAGAGCACCGGTTACATCTACCTGTACCGCGGCACCGGTACGGCCGGCTCCGGGGCGTTCTCCAGCAGGATCAACGTCCGTACCTGGAGCACCACCACGTACAACACCCTCGACGCCGTGGGCGATGTGACCGGGGACGGCAAGGCCGACTTCCTGGCCCGCACGCCCGGCGGCACGCTCTACCTCTACCCGGGCACCGGCCAGGCCTCGAGTGGGATCTTTGCCACAAGAGTCTCGCTTGGTACGGGTTTCCAGCAGTACGACCTTCTCGGCTGAATCCGCAGGTGAGCGGGTTACGCCCGGACATCTCCGTGACGCTCTGTGTCCGTCCTTCCACGGGTCGGGCACAGAGCGTTGTGCAACCCTTTCTCGAGTTTCTCCGTCTGACCCGACGGAGTGACGATGGTGCGGTACGACGCGTATCCGTGACCGACAGGCCTGTCCCTGAAAGCAGGGGGTAACCGACCGGACGAGAACGAGGAGCACATGTCCGCCGAGAGCGCGCCGGAACCCGGCATACCGGGGGAGTCCGGCACCGACGACACGCGCGGCCCCGCCAAGGGCCGTCGCCGCAAGCCCCGCAGCACGCGCCGCAGAGGCCTGCTGATCACGGCGTGGACCGCCGCGGGCATCGTCGTGCTGGGCGGCACCGGAGCCGGTTACCTGTACTTCAAGCTCAACGGCAACATCAAGAGCGTCGACATCAACTCGGCCCTGGGTACGGACCGGCCGACGAAGGTCGACAACGGCTCCGAGAACATCCTGGTCCTCGGTTCGGACAGCCGCTCGGGCAACAACAAGAAGCTCGGCGGCGGTACCGACGACGGCAGCGCCCGCTCCGACACGGCGATGATCGTGCACGTCTACAAGGGCCACAAGAAGGCCGCCGTGGTCTCCATGCCCCGCGACACCCTCGTCGACCGCCCCGAGTGCACCGACACGAACGGCAAGACGCATCCCGTCGCATCCGGCGTCATGTTCAACACCGCGTACTCCACCGGCGGCGCCGCCTGCGCCGTGAAGACGGTGGAGTCGATCAGCGGGCTGCGCATGGACCACTACCTCGAGGTCGACTTCAGCGGCTTCGAGAAGCTCATCGACGAGCTCGGCGGCGTCCCGGTCACCACGACCAAGGACATCGAGGACTCCCAGAGCCATCTGAACCTCAAGGCCGGCACGCACACGCTCGACGGCGAGCAGGCCCTCGGCCTGGTCCGCACCCGGCACGGCGTCGGCGACGGCTCCGACCTCGGCCGCATCCAGCTCCAGCAGGCCTTCATCAAGGCCCTGGTCGAGCAGGTCAAGCACGTCGGCATCTTCACCAGCCCGAAGAAGCTCTACGACCTCGCCGACACCGCCACCAAGGCGGTGACGACCGACTCCGACCTGGGCTCGGTCAACTCCCTGATGTCCTTCGCGAACGGCCTGAAGAGCATCAGCTCCAGCAACATGCACATGATCACGATGCCGGTCCAGTACGACCCGTCGAACCCGAACCGGGTGATCGTGGAGAAGGCCAAGGCCCAACAGGTCTGGGACGCGCTCAAGAACGACCGCACGATCCCGAAGTCGGCGACTGAAGGAACGGCAAGCGGCGAAGCAAAGGGCGTGGTGAGCGCCCCGCCGGCCCGCAGGGAATAGATCACCCGAGCCCCCGGTTTTGGGGGATGGCCCCAGTCCTGGCAGACTGGTACGTCGGCCCCGGTTCACGCGACCGCACCCCGCGGAAGCGACCCGGCGCCCTCCCGAAACTAGGAGACACCTTGAAGCGCGACATCCACCCCGAGTACGTCGAGACGCAGGTCAGCTGCACCTGTGGCGCGTCGTTCACCACCCGCAGCACGATCTCCAGCGGCACCATCCGCGCCGAGGTCTGCTCCGAGTGCCACCCGTTCTACACGGGCAAGCAGAAGATCCTCGACACCGGTGGCCGTGTGGCCCGCTTCGAGGCCCGCTTCGGCAAGGCTGCGGCCGGCTCCAAGAAGTAGCTGGCTCCCATTCGCCGGTCCACGGCCGCGCCCTTCACAGGCGCGCCGGGACCGGCGTTTTTGGTCGCCCGACTTCCCCCTTTTCCACGCAGTACAGGAGCCCAAGATGTTCGAGGCCGTCGAGGAACTCGTCGGTGAGCACGCCGACCTGGAGAAGAAGCTCGCCGACCCGTCGGTCCACGCCGACCAGGCCAACGCGCGCAAGCTGAACAAGCGCTACGCCGAGCTCACCCCGATCGTCGCCACGTACCGCTCCTGGAAGCAGACCGGCGACGACATCGAGACGGCGAAGGAATTCGCCGCCGCCGAGCCCGACTTCGCGGCCGAGGTCAAGGAGCTGGAGAAGCAGCGCGAGGAACTCACCGAGAAGCTGCGCCTGCTGCTCGTGCCCCGGGACCCGTCCGACGACAAGGACGTGATCCTCGAGATCAAGGCCGGCGCCGGCGGCGACGAGTCCGCGCTCTTCGCCGGTGACCTGCTGCGCATGTACCTCCGGTACGCCGAGCGCGTGGGCTGGAAGACCGAGATCATCGACGCCACCGAGTCCGAGCTGGGCGGCTACAAGGACGTCCAGGTCGCCGTGAAGACCAAGGGCGGCCAGGGCGCCACCGAGCCCGGCCAGGGCGTCTGGGCCCGGCTGAAGTACGAGGGCGGTGTGCACCGCGTGCAGCGCGTGCCGGCCACCGAGTCCCAGGGCCGCATCCACACCTCCGCGGCCGGTGTGCTGGTCACGCCGGAGGCCGAGGAGGTCGACGTGGAGATCAACCCGAACGACCTCCGCATCGACGTCTACCGCTCCTCCGGGCCCGGCGGCCAGTCCGTCAACACCACCGACTCCGCGGTGCGCATCACGCACATTCCGACCGGAGTCGTCGCCTCCTGCCAGAACGAGAAGAGCCAGCTGCAGAACAAGGAGCAGGCGATGCGTATCCTGCGCTCCAGGCTGCTCGCAGCGGCGCAGGAGGAGGCGGAGAAGGAAGCCGCCGACGCCCGCCGCAGCCAGGTCCGCACCGTCGACCGCTCCGAGAAGATCCGCACGTACAACTTCCCGGAGAATCGCATCTCGGACCACCGCGTCGGCTTCAAGGCCTACAACCTGGACCAGGTCCTGGACGGCGACCTCGACGCGGTGATCCAGGCCTGCGTCGACGCGGACTCGGCGGCGAAGCTGGCGGCTGCCTAAAGGCACCTGCGCACGACCCAGTACGACACGGAGGAATGCGTGAACCTGCTGCTCGCAGAGGTGGCACAGGCCACCCAGCGGCTGGCCGACGCCGGCGTGCCCTCGCCGCGCACCGACGCGGAGGAGCTCGCCGCGTTCGTGCACGGCGTGAAGCGCAGCCAACTGCACTCCGTGAAGGACTCGGACTTCGACGCCCGCTACTGGGAGGTCATCGCCCGGCGCGAACAGCGCGAGCCGCTGCAGCACATCACCGGGCGTGCCTACTTCCGCTACCTCGAACTCCAGGTGGGACCGGGCGTGTTCGTGCCGCGGCCCGAGACGGAGTCCGTGGTCGGGTGGGCCATAGACGCCGTACGCGCGATGGACGTCGTAGAACCCTGCATCGTCGACCTGTGCACCGGCTCCGGCGCCATCGCGCTCGCGCTCGCCCAGGAGGTCCCGCGCTCGCGCGTGCACGCCGTGGAGCTGTCCGAGGAAGCCCTCCAGTGGACCCGCAAGAACGTCGAGGGTTCGCGCGTCGACCTGCGCCAGGGCAACGCCCTTGACGCCTTCCCGGACCTCGACGGCCAGGTCGACCTGGTCATCTCCAACCCGCCGTACATCCCGCTGACCGAATGGGAGTACGTCGCTCCCGAGGCGCGGGACTACGATCCCGAACTCGCCCTGTTCTCGGGGGAGGACGGCCTCGATCTCATCCGCGGTCTGGAACGGACCGCACACCGGCTGCTGCGCCCGGGCGGTGTCGTCGTCATCGAGCACGCCGACACCCAGGGCGGCCAGGTGCCGTGGATCTTCACCGAGGAGCGGGGCTGGGCCGACGCGGCCGACCACCCGGACCTCAACAACCGCCCACGGTTCGCGACGGCCCGCAAGGCACTGCCGTGACCACCCCGACGACCCACTTCCCGATGTACGTGTACGAGGAGGCCCGCTAGACATGGCTCGGCGATACGACACCAACGACGCGACGGACCGCACGACCGGTCTGCGCGAAGCCGCGTCCGCCGTCCGCCGTGGCGAGCTCGTGGTCCTCCCGACCGACACGGTGTACGGCATCGGCGCCGATGCGTTCTCCTCGGAGGCGGTCGCCGACCTGCTGGAGGCCAAGGGCCGGGGCCGCAACATGCCCACCCCCGTGCTGATCGGGTCCCCGAACACGCTCCACGGTCTCGTCACCGACTTCTCCGAGCTGGCCTGGGAGCTCGTCGACGCCTTCTGGCCGGGCGCGCTCACGCTCGTCGCCAAGCACCAGCCGTCCCTGCAGTGGGACCTGGGGGACACCCGGGGCACGGTCGCCATCCGGATGCCGCTGCACCCGGTCGCCATCGAGCTGCTGACCGAGGTCGGCCCCATGGCCGTGTCCTCGGCGAACCTGACCGGGCACCCCGCTCCCGAGGACTGCGACGCCGCGCAGGAGATGCTCGGCGACTCGGTCTCCGTGTACCTCGACGGCGGCCCGACCCCCGCCAACGTCCCGTCCTCCATCGTCGACGTCACCGGCACGGTGCCGGTGCTGCTGCGTGAGGGCGCGATCTCGCCGGACGAGCTGCGGAAGGTCGTACCCGACCTCGAGGTGGCGAATTGACGGCCCCTGACGCGGGGCGTGGCATAGGCAACGGGGTAGAGACGGGGAACCTGTTCGAACAGGGCGTCCCCATGACCAACTTCCGCATCCTCCACGTCAGCACCGGCAATGTGTGCCGCTCGCCGATCACCGAGCGGCTGACCCGCCATGCCCTGGCGGACCGGCTCGGCGACCCCCTGTGGGGCGGGCTGATCGTGGAGAGCGCGGGCACCTGGGGCCACGAGGGTGCGCCCATGGAGGCCAACGCCGAGGCGGTCCTCGCGGACTTCGGCGCGGACGCCTCCGGCTTCATGGGCCGCGAACTGCTCGACGAGCACGTCATCATGGCCGACCTCGTCCTGACGGCCACCCGCGACCACCGCGCCCAGGTCATCTCCATGGGCCACTCGGCGGGCCTGCGCACCTTCACCCTGAAGGAGTTCACCCGCCTGGTGCGGGCGATAGACCCGGCGACCCTGCCGCCCCTGGAGGACGGCGTGGTGGCACGCGCGCGTGCCCTGGTCCGGGCTGCGGCGGCTCTACGCGGGTGGCTCCTGGCCCCGACCGCCGAGGCGGACGAGGTGTACGACCCGTACGGCGCCCCGCTGACCTTCTTCCGGTCCATCGGCGAGGAGATACACCAGGCGCTCGATCCCGTCGTCACAGCGCTCACCGGGGTACCTGCGAAGGCGTAACAACCGAGCACCTCACCGGTACCGGGCCTACATTGGTCGTACGTCACCGTCGACGCCCCCGGAGCCCATCATGCCGGTCACTCACACCCTCGAGGCCGATGTCCTGCGCCGGCAGGACCCCGAGCTGGCCGAGATCCTGCTCGGTGAGCGCGACCGGCAGTCGACGACGCTGCAGCTCATCGCCGCCGAGAACTTCTCCTCGCCCGCGGTGCTGGCAGCGCTCGGCTCGCCGCTGGCCAACAAGTACGCCGAGGGCTACCCGGGCGCCCGCCACCACGGCGGCTGCGAGATCGTCGACGTCGCCGAGCGCCTCGCCGTGGACCGCGCGAAGGCCCTCTTCGGCGCCGAGCACGCCAACGTGCAGTCGCACTCCGGCTCCTCGGCCGTCCTCGCCGCCTACGCGGCGCTCCTGCGGCCCGGCGACACCGTCCTCGCCCTCGGCCTCCCGTACGGCGGCCACCTCACACACGGCTCGCCCGTCAACTTCTCCGGCCGCTGGTTCGACTTCGTCGGCTACGGCGTCGACGCCGAGACCGGGCTCATCGACTACGACCAGGTGCGCACCCTCGCCCGTATGCACCGCCCCAAGGCGATCGTGTGCGGTTCCATCGCCTACCCCAGGCACATCGACTACGCCGTCTTCCGCGAGGTCGCCGACGCGGTCGGGGCGTATCTCATCGCCGACGCCGCCCATCCCATCGGGCTCGTCGCCGGGGGAGCGGCGCCCAGCCCGGTGCCGTACGCCGACGTGGTCTGCGCGACCACGCACAAGGTGCTGCGCGGGCCGCGCGGTGGGATGCTCCTGTGCGGCGCCGAGCTCGCCGAGCGGGTCGACCGGGCCGTCTTCCCCTTCACCCAGGGCGGCGCGCAGATGCACACCATCGCCGCCAAGGCCGTCGCGTTCGGCGAGGCGGCAACCCCGGCGTTCAGGTTGTACGCCCATCAGGTGGTCGCCAATGCCCGGGCGCTGGCGGCTGGGCTGGCCGCCGAGGGCCTGGTGGTCACCACCGGCGGCACGGACACCCATCTGATCACCGCCGACCCGGCGCCCCTCGGCGTCGACGGACGCACCGCGCGCGGCCGCCTCGCCGCGGCCGGAATGGTGCTGGACTGCTGTGCGCTGCCGCACGGGGACGCCCGTGGCCTGCGGCTCGGCACGGCGGCCGTGACCACTCAGGGGATGGGAGAGGAGGAAATGGCCTCGATCGCCGCGCTGCTGGCGGATGTGCTGCGGGGCGGGACCGAGAGCCAGAAGGCGCGTGATCAGGTGCGCGAGCTCACCGGTAGATTTCAGCCGTACACCGGCTGAGCGGGGGTAGACGCACCTGCGTACCACTGGGTGCAGCTTGCGTGCACAGGCACGCGTGCAACCATCGTCGCTACCCGGCAGTCCCCATTCATATGCGTGCGTCGCTAGGGTGTGGGGCTGAGATGGCCAGCGAGACCTGTGGGGAAGCCTGTGCGTGAATACCTGCTGACGCTCTGCATCACGGCCGCGGTGACGTATCTGCTGACAGGGCCGGTACGGAAGTTCGCGATCGTGGCCGGAGCCATGCCGGAGATCAGGGCCCGTGACGTGCACCGGGAGCCGACTCCGCGCCTCGGCGGGATCGCCATGTTCTTCGGCCTGTGCGCGGGCCTGCTGGTCGCGGACCATCTCACCAACCTCAACGAGGTCTTCGAGAAGTCCAACGAACCGCGGGCGCTGCTCTCCGGAGCGGCGCTCATCTGGCTCATCGGCGTCCTGGACGACAAGTTCGAGATCGACGCCCTGATCAAGCTCGGCGGCCAGATGATCGCCGCGGGTGTGATGGTCATGCAGGGTCTGACCATCCTGTGGCTGCCGGTCCCCGGCGCCGGCACCGTCGCGCTGACCCAGTGGCAGGGCACCCTGCTGACGGTGGCGCTGGTCGTCATCACGATCAACGCGGTCAACTTCGTGGACGGTCTGGACGGCCTCGCCTCCGGCATGGTGTGCATCGCCGCCGCCGCGTTCTTCATGTACGCCTACCGCATCTGGTACTCGTACGGCATCGAGGCCGCCGCCCCCGCGACGCTGTTCGCGGCCATCCTGATGGGCATGTGCGTGGGCTTCCTGCCGCACAACATGCACCCCGCGCGCATCTTCATGGGCGACTCGGGCTCGATGCTGATCGGGCTGGTGCTGGCCGCGGGCGCGATCTCCATCACGGGCCAGGTCGACCCGGACGCCATGAAGCTGTTCGCGGGGTCCGAGCGCAACACCGTGCACCAGATGGTCCCGGTCTACATCCCCCTGCTGCTGCCGCTGACGATCATCGCCATCCCCGCCGCGGACCTGGTGCTGGCCATCGTGCGCCGCACCTGGCGGGGCCAGTCGCCGTTCGCCGCGGACCGCGGGCATCTGCACCACCGGCTGCTGGAGATCGGCCACTCGCACAGCAGGGCCGTCCTGATCATGTACTTCTGGTCGGCGCTGATCGCCTTCGGCGCCCTCGCCTACTCGGTCAACTCGGCCTCGATGTGGATCGTGCTGGGCATCGTGATCCTCTGTGCCATCGGCCTGCTGCTCCTGCTGCTGCCCCGCTTCACACCGCGCGCCCCGCGCTGGGCCGAGCACTTCGTGCCGCCGCGCTACCGCCGCCGCAGGGCCGTCGCCGAAACCGCGTCCACTCCCGCGCACCCGGCCGCAGCCGAAGAGGAACAGCGTCCTCCGGTCGTGGCCGGTGTGGCAGGAGTGAACGGTGCGACCGCTCTGGGCGCCCGTCCGCGCTTCCTGGACCGCCGCAAGGCCGGTACTCCGCGCTGACTCGACAAGGTAAGAATCTGACTAGAGCATTGCCAACTCGTGGGGGAACAAAGCCCTCCAATATCAGACAAGACGGTTCGGTTTCTGCACAGACGCGCACTGTCACTCTCATGTGTGACGGCAAGCACACCTGCTAGGTAAAGACCGCATCAAATAGTTTGTGATACGGTTCACGAGAACCCCGGAGAGAGCTGAAGGGCCGTAGTGCGACGGCCCATTGGCCGTGAGTTCCCCTCTCGATCCGGGACTACGCTCGTCCATGACGACACCTGCCCCCCTGTGAAAGCGGAGTTGCCGCCATGCCGTCCAATGACGCCCGGAACCTCTTGCAGACCGCTGTGCCCACAGCGGCTGTCGGCGTGATCGCTGTCGCCGTCAGCGCTGCGGTCGCCGGCGGCAAGGGTGCGCTCGGCGCGGTGGTCGGCACACTGCTGGCGATCCTGTTCATGGGAATCGGTCTGTACGTCCTGCAGTGGACGGCAAAAACGGTCCCGCAGTTGTTCCAGGCCATGGGGCTGATGCTGTACGTCGCTCAGCTCCTGCTGCTCCTGATCTTCGTGGCCGTCTTCAAGGACACCACCCTCTTCAATGCGAAGACGTTCGCCGTCTCGCTCGTCGTCGCGACTGTCGTGTGGATGGCTGCGCAGGCTCGTGCGCATATGAAAGCCAAGCTTTTCTACATCGACCCCGACTCCGAGAAGAGTGGAAAGTCCGAGAAGACAGGGTCGTCGTCGTGAGGGACAGGGGCGGGAAAAAGGCTTGTGAGATCTCCTGCTATCGTCCGGTGCCAACTGCGGCATCGTGGGCGCGGGCATCTGAGCTGACGCCTGCTCAATCGCGAGGCTTGATGCCCCCCAGCCGCCCTCACATCCGTAACACCAGTCCAGTGCCGACCCGCGGCTGCGCGCCGCGCCGACACAACGAGGTTGCCGTACCCATGCGTCACGCCGAAGGAGCCCGCGGTGAGTGCTGACCAGACCCAGCTCGCCTTTGACTGGAGTTGTCGGATCATGTCCGACAACGGGTGTGGCTTCCCGGCTCCGGGCCTGCACTCGTTCCTGTTCAAGCCGATCGTCACGGTCGGCGGGTTCGAGTTCAACAAGGTGATGCTCCTCGCGCTCATCACCTCGCTGCTCGTAGTCACGTTCTTCACCTTGGCGTTCGGCAAGGCCAAGGTGGTCCCGGGCAAGCTGCAGATGGTCGCTGAGGCCGGCTACGACTTCGTGCGCCGCGGCATCGTCTACGAGACGCTCGGCAAGCGCGAGGGCGAGAAGTACGTCCCGCTCATGGTCTCGCTGTTCTTCTTCATCTGGATCATGAACATCTGGTCCGTGATCCCGCTGGCCCAGTTCCCGGTGTCCTCGGTCTTCGCCTTCCCGGTGGTGCTGGCCGCGGTCGTCTACGTCACGTGGGTCTCCCTGACCTTCAAGAAGCACGGCTTCGTCGGCTTCTTCAAGAACGTGACGGGCTACGACAAGTCGCTCGGTGGTGTGCTGCCGCTCGTCATGGTCATCGAGTTCTTCTCGAACCTGCTGGTCCGCCCGTTCACACACGCGGTGCGACTCTTCGCCAACATGTTCGCGGGTCACCTGATGCTGGTGATGTTCACCGTCGCCTCCTGGTACCTGCTGAACAGCTACATGATCCCGGCCGCCGGTGTCTCGTTCGTGATGACCGTGGTCATGATCCTCTTCGAGCTCTTCGTGCAGGCCGTCCAGGCGTACGTCTTCGTGCTGCTGGCCTGCTCCTACGTTCAGGGCGCTCTCGCCGAGCATCACTGAGCCCCATCCACCCCCAGGTCGTCCGGTGGTCAACCCCCACCGGTTCGCATAAGAGAAGGAAGTAACGGCATGTCCGCGACCCTCGAACTCGCCGCTGGCGTCCATGGTTCCCTGGGTTCCATCGGTTACGGTCTCGCAGCCATCGGCCCCGGCGTCGGCGTCGGCATCATCTTCGGTAACGGCACCCAGGCCCTGGCCCGTCAGCCCGAGGCGGCCGGTCTGATCCGCGCCAACCAGATCCTGGGTTTCGCCTTCTGTGAGGCGCTCGCCCTCATCGGCATCGTTATGCCGTTCGTGTTCGGTACCTGATCCGCCTTACCTGACACGTTTCGACGAAAGGCACTGATGTGATCGCCAACCTGGTAGCGCTCGCGGCCGAGGAAAAGCAGCAGAACCCGCTTATCCCGGCCGGCCCCGAGCTGCTTGTTGGAGCCATCGCCTTCGCCATCGTGTTCTTCTTCTTCTGGAAGAAGCTGCTCCCGAACATCAACAAGGTTCTGGAGGAGCGCCGCGAGGCGATCGAAGGTGGCATCGAGAAGGCCGAGGCGGCTCAGGTCGAGGCCCAGAGCGTCCTCGAGCAGTACAAGGCCCAGCTCGCCGAGGCCCGGCACGAGGCCGCGCGTCTTCGCCAGGAGGCGCAGGAGCAGGGTGCCGCGCTGATCGCCGAGATGCGCGCCGAGGGTCAGCGGCAGCGCGAGGAGATCGTCGCCGCCGGCCACGCGCAGATCGAGGCCGACCGCAAGGCCGCCGCGTCCGCGCTGCGGCAGGACGTCGGTCACCTCGCAACCGAGCTGGCCGGCAAGCTCGTCGGTGAGTCCCTTCAGGACCACGCCCGGCAGAGCCGCGTCATCGACCGCTTCCTCGACGAGCTCGAGGAGAAGGCCGAGGCCACCCGATGAACGGAGCGAGCCGCGAGGCCCTGGCAGCCGCACGCGAGCGCCTCGACGCGCTGACGGACTCCACGTCCGCCGACGCGACGAAGCTCGCCGACGAGCTGGCCGCCGTCACCGCGCTGCTCGACCGCGAGGTGTCGCTGCGTCGGGTCCTCACCGACCCGGCGCAGGCCGGCGAGGCCAAGGCCGAGCTGGCCCAGCGCCTGCTCGGCTCCCAGGTCGGCGGCCAGACCGTCGACCTGGTGTCCGGCATGGTGCGCTCCCGCTGGTCGCAGTCTCGCGATCTGGTGGACGCGCTGGAGCAGTTGGCGGACATCGCCGAGCTCACCGCCGCGCAGAAGCGGGGTGCGCTCGACGACGTGGAGGACGAGCTGTTCCGCTTCGGGCGGATCGTCTCCTCGAACACCGAGTTGCGTGCCGCGCTCACCGACCGCGCCGCGACCACCGCCGCCAAGATCGAGCTGCTGCACCGGCTGCTCGGCGGCCGGGCCGTCCCGTCGACCGAGCGTCTGGTGACGCGCCTTGTGACCGCGCCGCGGGGACGTAGCCTGGAGGCGGGACTGGAGTCCCTGTCCAAGCTCGCCGCCGAGCGCCGGGACCGGCTGGTCGCCGTCGTCACCTCGGCGGTGCCGCTGAGCGACACGCAGAAGCAGCGCCTGGGCGCCGCTCTCGCGAAGCTCTACGGCCACACGATGCACCTCAACATCGACGTGGACCCCGAGGTCCTCGGCGGGATCCGGGTGCAGGTCGGCGACGAGGTCATCAACGGCTCGATCGCGGACCGCATCGAGGACGCCGGCCGCCGCCTGGCGAGCTGAGCAGCAACTTCATAAGCAGAACAGCAGTACAGCAGTAGTACCTACGGCCCGGTTGGGTCGTGCAGAGGATTCCTGGGGGTCGCCCCCAGACCCCCAAGTTGAAACTTCGGGCCCAACAAGGAGAGCAGGGAACCCAGATGGCGGAGCTCACGATCCGGCCGGAGGAGATCCGGGACGCGCTGGAGAACTTCGTCCAGTCGTACAAGCCGGACGCGGCCTCGCGCGAGGAGGTCGGTACGGTCACCCTTGCCGGCGACGGCATCGCGAAGGTCGAGGGTCTGCCCTCGGCCATGGCCAACGAACTGCTGAAGTTCGAGGACGGCACCCTCGGCCTCGCCCTCAACCTCGAGGAGCGCGAGATCGGTGCCATCGTGCTCGGCGAGTTCGCCGGCATCGAGGAGGGCCAGCCGGTCACCCGCACCGGTGAGGTCCTGTCCGTCGCCGTCGGCGAGGGCTACCTCGGCCGCGTCGTCGACCCGCTCGGCAACCCGATCGACGGCCTCGGCGAGATCGAGACGTCCGGTCGCCGCGCCCTCGAGCTGCAGGCCCCCACGGTCATGCAGCGCAAGTCGGTGCACGAGCCGATGGAGACCGGCTACAAGGCCGTCGACGCGATGACCCCCGTCGGCCGCGGTCAGCGTCAGCTGATCATCGGTGACCGCCAGACCGGCAAGACCGCCCTGGCCGTCGACACGATCATCAACCAGCGCGACAACTGGCGCTCGGGCGACCCGAAGAAGCAGGTCCGCTGCATCTACGTCGCCATCGGCCAGAAGGGCTCCACCATCGCGTCGGTCCGCCGTGCGCTGGAGGAGAACGGCGCGCTGGAGTACACGACCATCGTCGCCGCCCCCGCGTCCGACCCGGCCGGCTTCAAGTACCTTGCGCCGTACACCGGTTCGGCCATCGGTCAGCAGTGGATGTACGAGGGCAAGCACGTCCTGATCATCTTCGACGACCTGTCGAAGCAGGCCGACGCCTACCGCGCCGTGTCGCTGCTGCTGCGCCGCCCGCCGGGCCGTGAGGCCTACCCGGGTGACGTCTTCTACCTGCACTCCCGTCTGCTGGAGCGCTGCGCGAAGCTCTCCGACGAGATGGGCGCCGGCTCGATGACGGGTCTGCCGATCGTCGAGACCAAGGCCAACGACGTCTCGGCGTTCATCCCGACCAACGTCATCTCCATCACCGACGGCCAGTGCTTCCTGGAGTCGGACCTGTTCAACGCCGGTCAGCGCCCCGCGCTGAACGTCGGTATCTCCGTCTCCCGAGTCGGTGGTTCCGCCCAGCACAAGGCGATGAAGCAGGTCGCCGGCCGCCTCCGTGTGGACCTCGCCCAGTTCCGTGAGCTGGAGGCGTTCGCCGCCTTCGGTTCCGACCTGGACGCCGCGTCGAAGGCGCAGCTGGAGCGCGGTCAGCGCATGGTCGAGCTGCTGAAGCAGGCGCAGTACGAGCCGATGTCCACCGAGAACCAGGTCGTCTCCGTCTGGGCCGGCACCACCGGCAAGATGGACGACGTCCCGGTGGCCGACATCCGCCGCTTCGAGAAGGAGCTCCTGGACTACCTGCACCGCAAGGAGCAGGGCCTCATGACCTCCATCCGCGAGGGCGGCAAGATGTCGGACGACACCCTCACCGCTGTTGCCGACGCGATCGCCGAGTTCAAGAAGCAGTTCGAGACCTCGGACGGCAAGCTTCTCGGCGAGGACGCCCCGGCCGCCGCCAAGTGACGTAAGGAAGGGACCTGACTCATGGGAGCCCAGCTCCGGGTCTACAAGCGTCGCATCCGATCCGTCACCGCGACCAAGAAGATCACCAAGGCGATGGAGATGATCGCCGCCTCGCGCGTCGTCAAGGCGCAGCGCAAGGTGGCGGCCTCCACGCCGTACGCGAAAGAACTGACGCGTGCGGTCACGGCGGTCGGTACCGGCTCGAACACCAAGCACCCGCTGACCACCCAGGCCGAGACGGTCACGCGGTCCGCGGTGCTGCTCCTCACGAGCGACCGTGGTCTCGCCGGTGCCTTCAACTCCAACGCCATCAAGGCGGCGGAGCAGCTGACCGCGCGGCTGGAGGGGGAGGGCAAGGAGGTCGACATCTACATCGTCGGCCGCCGTGGCCTCGCCCACTACAACTTCCGTGAGCGCAAGGTCACGGAGTCGTGGACCGGATTCACCGACGAGCCGACGTACGCGGACGCCAAGAAGGTCGCGGCGCCGCTGATCGAGGCCATCGAGACCGAGACGGCCGAGGGCGGCGTGGATGAACTCCACATCGTCTTCACCGAGTTCGTGTCGATGATGACGCAGACGGCGCTCGACGACCGTCTGCTGCCGCTCAGCCTCGAAGAGGTGGCGAAGGAAGCAGCCCCCCAGGGCGAGATCCTCCCGCTGTACGACTTCGAGCCCTCGGCGGAGGACGTCCTCGACGCCCTGCTGCCGCGCTACGTGGAGAGCCGTATCTACAACGCGCTCCTCCAGTCGGCCGCTTCGAAGCACGCCGCCACGCGGCGCGCGATGAAGTCGGCGACCGACAACGCGGGAGAGCTCATCACCACGCTCTCCCGACTTGCCAACGCGGCCCGCCAGGCCGAAATCACCCAGGAAATCAGCGAGATCGTCGGTGGCTCCGCAGCCCTGGCCGACGCGACCGCGGGGAGTGACCGCTAATGACCACCACTGTTGAGACCGCGACGGCCACGGGCCGCGTCGCCCGGGTCATCGGCCCGGTCGTCGACGTGGAGTTCCCCGTCGACGCGATGCCGGAGATCTACAACGCGCTTCACGTCGAGGTGGCCGACCCGGCCAACGCCGGCGAGAAGAAGACGCTGACCCTGGAGGTCGCCCAGCACCTGGGTGACGGCCTGGTCCGCACCATCTCCATGCAGCCCACCGACGGTCTGGTCCGCCAGGCCGCGGTCACCGACACCGGCAACTCCATCACGGTGCCGGTCGGCGACTTCACCAAGGGCAAGGTGTTCAACACCCTCGGTGAGGTGCTGAACGTCGACGAGAAGTACGAGGGCGAGCGCTGGGGCATCCACCGCAAGGCCCCGAACTTCGACGAGCTCGAGTCGAAGACCGAGATGTTCGAGACCGGCGTCAAGGTCATCGACCTGCTGACCCCGTACGTCAAGGGCGGCAAGATCGGTCTGTTCGGCGGCGCCGGCGTCGGCAAGACGGTGCTCATCCAGGAGATGATCTACCGCGTCGCCAACAACCACGACGGTGTCTCCGTGTTCGCCGGTGTCGGCGAGCGCACCCGTGAGGGCAACGACCTCATCGAGGAGATGTCCGACTCGGGCGTCATCGACAAGACCGCGCTGGTCTTCGGTCAGATGGACGAGCCCCCGGGCACCCGTCTGCGCGTGGCCCTCGCGGGTCTGACCATGGCGGAGTACTTCCGCGATGTGCAGAAGCAGGACGTGCTGTTCTTCATCGACAACATCTTCCGCTTCACGCAGGCCGGTTCCGAGGTCTCCACGCTGCTCGGCCGTATGCCCTCCGCGGTGGGCTACCAGCCGAACCTGGCCGACGAGATGGGTCTCCTCCAGGAGCGCATCACCTCGACCCGTGGTCACTCGATCACCTCGATGCAGGCGATCTACGTCCCCGCGGACGACCTGACCGACCCGGCCCCGGCCACCACCTTCGCCCACCTCGACGCGACGACGGTTCTGTCCCGTCCGATCTCGGAGAAGGGCATCTACCCGGCCGTGGACCCGCTGGACTCCACGTCCCGCATCCTGGACCCGCGGTACATCGCGCAGGACCACTACGACGCCGCCATGCGCGTCAAGACGATCCTGCAGAAGTACAAGGACCTCCAGGACATCATCGCGATCCTCGGTATCGACGAGCTCGGCGAGGAGGACAAGCTCGTCGTCCACCGTGCCCGTCGCGTGGAGCGCTTCCTGTCCCAGAACACCCACGTCGCCAAGCAGTTCACCGGCGTCGACGGGTCGGACGTCCCGCTGGACGAGTCGATCGCGGCCTTCAACGCGATCTGCGACGGCGAGTACGACCACTTCCCGGAGCAGGCGTTCTTCATGTGCGGTGGCATCGAGGACCTCAAGGCCAACGCCAAGGAGCTGGGCGTCTCCTGAACTCCCTGAGTTCGAACTGAGCCCTACGGCTCATGTGTGAGGGGGCGGGGTACGTCCCGCCCCCTCTTTCACGCCCATTAGACTTGTAACCAACACCCGGCCGAACCGCCGGGTGGTGACCCGAGGAGCCACCTTGGCTGCTGAGCTGCACGTCGCGCTGGTCGCGGCCGACCGAGAGGTCTGGTCCGGCGAGGCCACCCTGGTCGTCGCGCGCACCACGTCCGGCGACATCGGCGTCATGCCCGGTCACCAGCCGCTGCTCGGTGTGCTGGAGTCGGGCCCGGTGACCATCCGTACGAGTGATGGTGGAACGGTCGTCGCCGCGGTGCACGGCGGTTTCATCTCGTTCGCGGACAACAAGCTGTCGCTGCTGGCCGAGATCGCCGAGTTGTCGGACGAGATCGATGTCCAGCGTGTGGAGCGAGAGCTGGAGCGCGCGAAGGCGGAGGGCGATGCCTCTGCCGAGCGTCGCGCGGACGTACGACTGCGTGCGGCGACGGCGACCCGCTGAAGCCACACACCATGTGAAGACGTCACTCAGCCGCGGCCGGCACCGGAGCAATCCGGAGCCGACCGCGGCTGAGGCAGATATATGGGTTTTTTCCGTTCCGTTACCTATTTTCGGTACCTAGGAGACGAGGAGGTCGGTGTCGATGGTCCTCGCTCTGACTGTGTGCGGAGTCGTGGTCGCCCTTGTGGTGCTGGGGCTGTTCGTCTTCGGCCTGCGCCGCAGACTGATCCAGCGCTCGGGCGGCACCTTCGACTGCAGCCTGCGCTGGGACGTCCCGGAGAAACCCGACACCAGCGGAAAAGGCTGGAGCTACGGAGTCGCCCGCTACAACGGCGACCGCATCGAGTGGTACCGCGTCTTCTCCTACGCCTACCGCCCGCGCCGCGTCCTGGAACGCGCCGCGATCGAGGTCGCCGGCCGCCGCCTCCCCGAGGGCGAGGAGGAGCTGGCGCTGCTCTCCGACGCGGTGATCCTCACCTGTCTGCACCGCGGCACGCGTCTCGAACTCGCGATGAGCGAAGACGCGCTGACCGGTTTCCTCGCGTGGCTGGAGGCAGCCCCGCCTGGACAGCGAGTGAATGTGGCGTAACCGCATTCACTCTCCCCCAGACGAAGTGAAGTCCGGAGGAGAGTGAACGGGGTTTGACGGCCTTACAGGTTGTTGCTGATGGCGCTCACGAGTTCACCATTGCTGGTGTCGCCGCTGAACTCCCAGAAGAACGCGCCGCCGAGACCCTGGGACTTGGCCCAGCTCATCTTTCCGGCGATGGTCGACGGGGTGTCGTACGACCACCAGTTGCTGCCGCAGTGCGCATACGCCGTGCCGGCGACTGTGCCGGTGGTCGGGCAGGACGTCTTGAGCACCTTGTAGTCCTCGATGCCCTGCTCGTAGGTGCCCGCGGCCGGGCCCGTCGCGGTACCGCCGGGGGCGTCCTGTGTCACGCCGGTCCAGCCGCGCCCGTAGAAACCGATGCCGATCAGCAGCTTGCTCGCGGGGACGCCGACCGCCTTGTACTTGGCCATCGCGTCGGCCGTGGTGAACCCGGCCTTCGGGATGCCGCTGTACGAGGTGAGCGGGGAGTGCGGGGCGGTGGGGCCCTGGGCGTCCCAGGCACCGAAGAAGTCGTACGTCATCACGTTGTACCAGTTGACGTACTGGGCGGCGCCCGCGTAGTCGGCGGCCTCGATCTTGCCGCCGGCGGAGCCGTCCGCGGTGACCGCGGCCGTGACGAGAGCGCTTGAGCCGAACTTGGCGCGCAGCGCGGACATCACGTTCTTGAACGCTGCCGCGCCGCTGGTGTCGCAGGACAGGCCGCAGGCGTTCGGGTACTCCCAGTCGATGTCGATGCCGTCGAAGACATCGGCCCAGCGCGGGTCCTTGACCAGGTTGTAGCAGGAGTTCGCGAAGGCGGTCGGGTCGGCCGCCGCCTGTCCGAAGCCGCCGGACCAGGTCCAGCCGCCGAAGGACCACAGCACCTTGATGTTCGGGTACTTGGCCTTCAGCTCGCGCAGCTGGTTGAAGTTGCCGCGCAGCGGCTGGTCCCAGGTGTCGGCCACACCGCTCACCGACTGGTCGGCCGTGAAGGCCTTGTCGTAGTCGGCGTAGGAGTCGCCGATCGCGCACTGGCCGCCCGTCACGTTGCCGAAGGCGTAGTTGATGTGCGTGATCTTCGACGCGGAGCCCGACGTCACCAGGTTCTTGACGTTGTAGTTGCGGCCGTAGATGCCCCACTCGGTGAAGTAGCCGAGCTTGACCGCGGAGCCGGAGGTCGGGGGAGTGGTCGTGCCGCCCGTGGTGTGCACGGCGACCGAGCCGCTGACCGGGCCGGTCTGGTCGGCGGTGTCACGGGCCTGGACGGTGTACGAGTAGTCGGAGCCGGCGGTCAGGCCGGTGTCCGTGTACGAGGTCGTGGTGACGGTCGAGACGACCTTGCCGTCGCGCAGGACGTCGTAGTTCTTGATGCCCTTGTCGTCGGTGGCCGCGCTCCAGGACAGTTTCACGGAGGTGTCGGTGACGGAGGAGGCGGTGGGGGTGCCCGGCGCGGAGGGTGCCGCGTCACCGGGGACCGTGGTGCCGTCGCAGCTGTCGCCGTTCAGCTTGCAGTTGGAGGGCGAGCCGGAGCCCGCTCCGTTGAAGCCGAAGGAGACGGAGGCGCCCGGGGCTATGGAGCCGTTGTAGGACTTGTTCTTGGCGGTCCAGTGGGTGCCGGAGGACGTGACGTCCGCGTCCCAGGCAGAGGTGACGGACGTACCGGAGGGGAAGTCCCACTCGACCGTCCAGGAGCTGATGGCCGTGGTGCCGGTGTTCTTCACCGTCCACTTGCCCTCGAAGCCGGTGCCCCAGTCCTGGGTCTTGGTGTAGGTCGCCGTCGCGGTGGTCGCGGCCTGGGCGGAGCCTGCGAGGCCGACGAGACAGGCCAGCGGCAGCAACAGGGTCGCGAAGCCTGCCGCGGCTCTGTGTCCGAAGCGCATGGTGCGCCTCCTATGGGGAGTTGGGGGGCGTGACTGAGCCTTCACGCCCACAGTGCCGCGAGAATAGAAAGGTCTGGACCATAGGTCAATAGGTCTGGACCACTCTGGCGCGGCCTGTGCTAGATCCCCAACTCCTGTGCCAGTACGGCCGCTTGGACCCTGCTGCGCAGCTCCAGCTTCCCGAGGAGGCGGCTGACGTGCGTCTTCGCCGTCGCCTCCGCCATGTCGAGGCGGGCCGCGATGGCGGCGTTGGACAGGCCCTCGCCGAGGCAGGACAGCACCTCGCGTTCGCGGCGGGTGAGGCTGTCGAGCACGGCGGGATCGGCCGTCGGCTCGCGTACGGACGTGGTGGCGAACTCGGCGATCAGGCGGCGGGTGACGGCCGGTGCGATCAGGCCCTCTCCGCGGGCCACGGTCCGTACCGCCTCCAGCAGGTCCTTCGCCTCGGTGTTCTTGAGCAGGAACCCGGCGGCACCGGCGCGCAGCGCCCCGAAGACGTACTCGTCGAGGTCGAAGGTGGTGAGGACGAGGACGTCGGCCGACCCCTCCCCGACGACCTGACGGGTCGCCGACACTCCGTCCAGGCGCGGCATCTGGACGTCCATCAGTACGAGATCCGGCCGCAACTCCCGTGCCAGCGCCACCGCCTGCTCGCCGTCCGCCGCCTCCCCGACCACCTCGATGTCGGGTGCGCTGCCCAGGATCAGGACGAGTCCGGCGCGGACGGCGGACTGGTCCTCGGCGACGAGGACCCTGATGGACCGGCTCATTCGGAACCTCCTTCGGTCAGGGGGAGCGTGGCGCGTACGGCCCAGAAGCCGCCGTCGGGTCCGGCCTCGAAGGTGCCGCCCAGCAGCGCCGCCCGCTCCCGCATGCCGACCAGTCCGGCGCCGGAGCCGGGTGCGCGCGGGCCGTCCCGGTGGCCGTAGGGGCTGGTCACACGGACGTCGAGCACGCTGTCCTGCTGGACGAGGGCGACGGTGACGCGGCCCGGGCAGGCGTGCTTGAGGGCGTTGGTCAGGGACTCCTGGACGATGCGGTAGGCGGCGAGTTCGACCGGTGCGGGTACCGTGCCGTGGTCGGTGTCGAGGGTGATGTCGAGGCCGTTGGCGCGGGCGCCGTCGACGAGAGCGGTGAGGCCGTCGAGGGTCGGGACCGCGCTCGGCTCACCGTCGTCGTCGCGCAGGATGCCGATCAGGCGCCGCATCTCCGCGAGCCCTTCGACGCTGTTCTCGCGGATGACGGAGAGGGCCTCCCTCGATGTGCCGGGATCGTCGATGGACAGTGCGGCCGTGGAGTGGATGGCTATCGCGGAGAGGTGGTTGGCGACCATGTCGTGCAACTCCCGTGCCATCCGGGCCCGTTCGGCGGCGACTGCCTGGCTGCGGTCCATCTCGGCGAGCAGCGCGGTCTGTTCGGCGCGCAGCCGCTCGGCGTCGGCGGCGTCACGGTGGTCGCGCACGACCCAGCCCGTCGCTGCGGGCGCCACAGTGACGAGCGCGACGCCGACCCCGATGAGCAGGGCCTGCGGTACGCGCCAGGCCACGTACGGGACGACCGTCCCGATCACCGTGAGCAGGCCGGTGATCCAGACGATGCGGCGGGCGGAGGCGCGTGTGCCGTACAGGACGGCCGCATAGACGAGGTCCGTGAACATGACGATGGTGGCGAGGTTGCCGCGGGTCACCAGGTCCGCGGTGATCGCGACCGTGCCGACGAGCAGGGCGGTGCGCGGGCGGGTGCGGCGCAGGAGCTCGCAGGCAGTGGTGACGACGAGCGGCACGAGGACCGCCCAGCGGGCGTCGACCACGGTGATCGGGTCGTTCGCCGTCCGGCTGTAGAGGCCGATGGCCCACAGCAACAGCCCACCGCCCAGTCCGCTCACGGCGATGAGTACGTCGTCACGGTGCGGGCGGGTGAGTCGTGCGGCCATGGCTCCATCCAACACGGCCCGCGCACCGCGCGCGTGCTTCCGGGGGAGGGTCCCGAACTGCATCTTTCGATGTACCACGACCTCGTCACCGCCGACGACGAAAGCGCCCGCACCGACCGGAAGCCTGGAAGGACGAGGGAAGGGGTGTGTCGTGGTCGTCGGATTGATCATCGCCTGCGAGGTCGGCTTCTGGGTGCTGCTGGCGGCCGGGCTCGCCGTCCGCTACCTGCTCAAGTGGCGCCGCACCAGCGTGGCTCTGCTGCTGTGCGAGCCGCTGCTGGAGGTCGTGCTGTTCGTGGTGACGGCCGTCGACCTGAAGAACGGCGCGAAACCGAGCTGGGGACACGGCCTGGCCGCCCTCTACATCGGCTTCACCATCGCCTACGGGCGCTACACGATCCGCCGGCTCGACGGCCACGCCGCCCATCGCCTGGCCGGGGCACCGAAACCCGTGGGCCCGCCCCGCTACGGCCTCGCCCGGGCCCGCCACGAGGGCCGTCTCTGGCTGCGCACCCTCCTCGCGGCGACCATCGCCTGCGCCCTCCTCCAGTGGGCGATCTGGTACGTCGGCGACGGCGACACCTCGTCGCTGCGCGCCTTCCAGTGGGCGGCGCTGCGGACCCTCGGCATCCACGGGATCGTCGCGTTGACGTACCTGATCTGGCCGAAGAAGCAGCCGGCGACCGCTGTCGTGCGCCGGGACGAGAGTTTGTGAGCCTGTGTACACGGATGCGGGTACACTCTCGGCCATGGACGACTCCGTATCCGTATCCGTTCGCGAAGCCCGGGCCAATCTGGCGCGGCTCCTCGACCACGCGGAAGAGGGCGAGCCCACCGTCATCACGCGCGGCGGCACGCCGGTGGCCGCGATCGTGCCCATAGAGGAGTACAACGCGCTGGAGGAGGCGGCGGACGAGTTGCTTGCGCGCAAGGCGTTGCAGACCCTCGCCGAAGAGGGCGAAGCGCCGCGCGCCACACTGGCCGACGTGATCGCGGACATCTTCGGCACGTCCAAGCCGGACGTCGCGTGAAGTACGCCTTCGAGTTCACCGCTGCCGCGCGCCGACAGCTCAATGCCGTTGACCAGACGACCGCCCTGCGCATCCTCCATGCGCTCAGCCGCCTCGGCGACGACCCGTACCGCGAGGACGCGGACGTGAAGAAGCTGTCGGGCCATGACGACCTGTACCGACTGAGTGTGGGCTCGTACCGGATCGCCTACATGATCGACGACGGCAGGCTCGTCATCCTCGTGGTCGAGGTCGGCCACCGCCGGGAGATCTACCGACGCCTCTGAGACACCATCCCCGATGAGAGTCGTACCCTGACCGGACGCTGAGGGGAGGGACGGATGAGCGAGACGGGCAGCCCCGGTGCGGTGCTGGTCGTGGACGACGACCCGGCCATCCGGCGTTCGCTGGAGCGCGGGCTGCGGCTGAGCGGGTTTCGGGTGCGGACGGCGGACGGCGGTCGTGAGGCGCTGGCGGCGATCGAGGAGACGCCGCCGGACGTCCTCGTCCTCGATGTGTCGATGCCCGGCATGAGCGGCATCGAGGTGTGCGAACGGCTCCGCCACGACGGCCAGGACCTCCCCGTGCTCATGCTGTCGGCCCTCGACGAGACCGCCGACCGTATCGCCGGGCTCCAGGCGGGCGGCGACGACTACCTGGTCAAGCCGTTCGCGCTGCAGGAACTCGTGCTGCGGCTGCGCGCGTTGCTGCGCCGCCGTCCGCCCGTGGGGGAGGTGCTGCGGGTCGCCGGTCTGGTGATCGACCCGGGCGCCCGCACCGCCGAACGGGACGGACGGCCACTGGAGCTGACCCGCCGCGAGTTCGAGCTGCTGGAGGTGCTCGCCCGCAACGCCGGGCTCGTCCTCACCCGCGACCAGCTCCTGGAACGGGTGTGGGGCTACGACTTCGACGTGCGCACCGACGCCGTCGACACCTTCGTCAGCTATCTGCGGCGCAAGCTGGAGGCGGACGGCCGGCCCAGGCTCGTCCACACCGTGCGCGGGGTGGGGTTCGTGCTGCGGGAAGAGTCGCCATGAGGCTCTCCACCCGGATCGGGCTCGCCGTCGGGGTCACCGTGCCGCTCCTCGTGCTCGCCTCCGGCTGGCTGCTCCTCCAGCTGGTCAAGCACGATCTGCACAGTGCCGAGGACAGCCATCTGCGGGCGCGCGCCGTGGCCGTTGCCCCGGACGCGCGCGCCCTGCTGCGGGCCAGCGCGGCCGGCCGGCCCAAGGCCGCCGACAACAAGGAGCGGCTCCTCTACAGCGCGGCCCTCGACGTCGGCGTACGCGTCCTCGGACCGGACGCCACCTTCAGCGGCGGGCCGCAGCCGGGCGCCTCGGTGCCGCTGCCCGAGGCGACCAGGGGACCGGTCACCGTCCGGGACGGCGGCACCAGCTGGCGCGCGCTGTCCCGGCCGATCACCACCGCGCGCGGCACGGGCACCCTCTGGGTCTTCTCGCCCAACGCCGCCGACCAGGCCCAACTACGGCTCGTACGGCGCCGGGTGGCGGTCACGACCCTGCTCGCCGCGCCCCTGTCCGGCCTGCTCGCCTGGGGCATCGCCACCGGAGCGACCGGCCCGCTGCGGCGCCTCGGCCGCCGTACCGCCGGACTCGACCCGCGCACCAGCGCCGCCCGGCCGCCCGACGAGCCCACCGGGGTGACCGAGGTCGACGAACTGGCCGCCACCCTGCGCACGGTCCTCGCCCGCTACGACGAGCAGGCCGCCCGCACCGCCGAGGCACTGGACACGGCCCGCTCCTTCTCCGCGGCCGCCTCCCACGAACTGCGCACCCCGCTGATGAGCATGGGCACCAACCTCGACATCCTCGCCGACCACCCGGACCTGCCGGAGCCGGACCGCACGGAGGTCCTGGCCGATCTGCGCGGCGAACACGCCCGTCTGCTGAACCTGCTGGTGATGCTGCGCGAACTCGGCCGCGGCGACCTCGTCGAGGCGGAGGCCTTCCGGACCGTGGACGTCACGGAGACCGCGGACGCGGCGGTCGCCGAGGCCCGGCGCCGCGCCCCGGACGCCCGCATCACGCTGGAGGCGGCGCCCGGGGCCACGGTCCACGGCTGGGAACCAGGCATCCGCCTCCTCCTCGACAACCTGCTGGCCAACGCCCTGGCCCACGGGCGGGACGCGGCCGGGCAGGCCACCGTGACCGTCGGGGTACGGCAGGCGGACGGGCAGATCGTGATCACGGTCGACGACCGGGGCCCGGGCGTACCCGAGCCGACCCGCGCCCGGATCTTCGAGCGCTTCGCCCGCGGCCCCGGCAGCTCGGGCTCCGGACTCGGCCTGACCCTGGTGGCCCAGCAGACGGCCCTGCACCGGGGGAGCGTCACGGTGAAGGACGGTCCGCAGGGCGTCGGTGCCCGCTTCGAGGTACGGCTGCCGTCCACGGGAGCGGCCCCGCCCGCCCGCCGGGACTGGCTGATCGGCACAGCCGGGGCAAACCGGTCACAGAGTTTCCCCAAAGAGCCTTCCTAGCCTCCACGGCAGGCGGACGGACGAAGGGGGCCGTCCGCGGAACGGAGGCTGAGATGCATGTACGACGACACCGGCGCACGCTGCTCGTGGGAGCGGCCGTAGCGGCGATTCTGGCCGGCGGCACGGGAGCGGCCGTGGCCGAGAGCACGCCCTCGCCCGCGTCCAAGGTCACGCCGACCGGGGACGGGGCAAAGGCCCTGTGCAAGCGGGTACCGAAGATCGACCACCGCATCGACCGCGCCCTGAACCGGCTGAACGCCGGCGCCGACAAGCGCGGTTCGATCGCCCGGCTGCAGCAGCGGGTGGACAAGGCCGAGGCGGCCGGTCACAGCGAGATCGCCACGTATCTCCAGGACCGCCTGACCTTCCGCAAGTCCCTGGTGACGACGCTCCAGCAGCGGCAGAAGGACCTGGCCGCTGTGCAGACCTGGTGCAAGGACAACAACGGGGGCGTGAACTGATGCGTGCCGGGGTGACAGCGGCAGCGGTGCTGCTGGTTGTCGGGCTCCTCGCGGGTTGCGCCCGGGGACACGGCTCGGCGGCCACCACGCCGTCCTCGTCCGCCACCCCGTCCGGCTACTCGGAGATGCAGAAGAAGGTGACCGCCGCCGAGTCCGCGGTCGCCCGGGCGGACCAGGACGCGTCCGCGGACCGCTAGCGTTCCCCGCCCGGCACCCACAGCACGTCCCCGACCTCCTTGTTGGCCGTACGGGCCAGGATGAACAGGAGGTCCGACAGGCGGTTCAGGTAGGTCGCGGTGAGGGGGTTCATGCTGCCCTCTTTTCCTTTGGCACCGTGGACCTCCAGGGCCGCCCATGTCGACCGCTCGGCCCGCCGTACGACCGTGCAGGCCTGGTGCAGCAGGGCCGCGCCCGGCGTACCGCCCGGGAGGATGAAGGAGCGCAGCTTCTCCAGCCGCTCGTTGAAGCGGTCGCAGTCCGCCTCCAGTTTGTCGACGTAGAACTGTTCGACACGCAGGGGCGGGAATTCGGGGTTCTCGACGACCGGCGTGGACAGGTCCGCACCCACGTCGAACAGGTCGTTCTGGACGCGGGTGAGGACCTTGACGATCTCCTCCTCGAGACCGCCCAGCGCGATCGCCGTGCCGATCACCGCGTTCGCCTCGTTGGTGTCCGCGTACGCGGAGATCCGCAGATCGGTCTTGGCGACCCGGCTCATGTCGCCGAGAGCGGTGGTGCCCCGGTCGCCGGTCCTGGTGTAGATGCGCGTCAGATTGACCATGTGACCAGCGTAGTTACGCTCCGGCCGTCCGGAACACGCGTGTGCCCACTGTCACGGCGAGCGCCGCGAAACCGAGGGAGACCAGGACGCCGTACAGCATGTGATCCGTCGCGTACGAGCCGACGTATGCGTCCCGCACGGCGTCCACCAGATAGCGGAACGGCATGAAGTGCGAGAGCACGTCCAGCCAGACCGGGGCCAGGGACATCGGCAGCATCAGCCCGGACAGCAGCATCGACGGCATGGTCATGGCGTTGATCAGCGGCCCGAACTCCTGTGGGGTGCGGACCTTCATCGCCAGCGCGTACGACAGCGAGCCGAGCGAGACGGTGAGCAGGGCGACGAACCCGAAGCCGATCAGGATCCCGGCGAGCGGCGCCCGCAGCCCCATGGCCACGGCCGCGACCACCAGCAGCACCGCCTGGAAGACGAACACCGTGGCGTCGCGCAGCACACGGCCCAGCAGGAGCGCGAGGCGGCTGACGGGCGTCACCCGCATCCGCTCGACCACTCCCTGGCCCTGCTCGATGATGATCGAGAACCCCGCGAACGACGCCCCGAACAGACCGAGTTGAAGCAGCAGCCCCGGCACGAGCAGCTGCCAGGAACTGCCCCGCCCGCCGAGCGGCAGCCCCGTCAGCAGCGGTCCGAAGAAAAGGAGATACAGCAGCGGCATCAGCACGCCGAAGAGCAGCGCGAAGCGGGAGCGCAGGGACTGGCGGAGGTAGCGACCGTAGATCAGTGCGGTGTCGTGAAGCAGCATCGGATTCCTATACGGCTACGGGGGCGGCGTCGGCCGATGGGGGTCCCCCCGGTCGAGCTTGTTCGAGACTGGGGGAGGGCCCGCGGCCGGTGATGGCGAGGAACGTGTCCTGGAGGCTCGCGTCGATCGAGCCGCCGTACCGGAGCTTGAGCGCGGTGGGCGTGCCCTCCGCCACGACCACTCCCTTGTCGACGATCACCAGACGGTCGGAGAGGGCCTCGGCCTCGTCGAGGTAATGGGTGGTCAGGAAGACCGTGGTGCCGCGCTCGTCGCGCAGACGGCGGATCAGGTCCCACAGGTCGGCGCGGCTGCCGGGGTCGAGGCCGGTCGTCGGCTCGTCGAGGAAGAGGACCTGCGGGCGGTGGGTGAGGGCCATCGCGATGTCGAGGCGGCGCCGCTGGCCGCCGGAGAGCGCGGACGTCTTGCGGTCGAGGAGTTCGGTGAGGCCCAGGTCGCGGGCCAACTCGGCGGTGCGCGCGATCGCCTGGGGCTTCGTCAGGCGGTAGAGGCGGCCCTGGGTGACGAGTTCCTCCCGCACGCTGATCTGCGCGTCGACCCCGCCCGACTGGGCGACGTAACCGCAGGCCTTCCGTACGCCCGCGGGGTCGGCCGCGAGGTCGTGTCCGGCGACGGTGGCCGCGCCGCCGGTCGGGGCGAGCAGGGTCGTGAGCATGCGCAGGGTGGTTGTCTTGCCGGCGCCGTTCGGGCCGAGGAAACCGAGGATCTCGCCCTCGCGGACGGTGAGGTCGACACCGCGGACGGCCTGAACGGGGCCGCGTTTGGTCTGGAAGGTGCGGGCCAGTCCGGCCGCGCTGATGACTGCCATGCCGTACAGAAAAACAGAGGCTCCCCAATTTTGCAATGACTCCAAGTTTTCAGCGGGCCCAGTGAAAGCTAGGATTCGGACATGGCAGAGGGGCTCAGGGAGCGGAAGAAGCGGCAGACCCGGCAGTACATCTCGGACGTCGCCACGGGGCTGTTCATCGAGCGCGGCTTCGACGCGGTGACGGTCGCGGAGATCGCCGAGGCCGCCGACGTCTCCGTCAACACCGTCTACAACTACTTCCCGGCGAAGGAGGACCTCTTCTTCGACCGCTCCGTCGGCATGGTCGACCGGATGGCCCGCTGGGTCCGGGGTCGCAACAAGGGGGAGTCCGCCGCGGCCGCCGTTCTACGGGAGCTGCGCGAGGAAGTGGAGGCGGTCTCGCCGAGGGTCGGGCTGATTCCGGGGTTCGCCTCCTTCATGCGCGTCGTCGAGAACGCTCCCGCCCTGCGCTCCCGGCTGTGGGCGATCGGGCAGGAGGTTCAGGCCAATCTCGAACAGGTCCTGCGGGAGGACACCGGCGCGGCCGACGACGACCCGATGCCGCATCTGATCGCGGGTCAGCTCGGCTGGGTGCACAGCTGTGTGATGGGGGTCGTCGGCCGTGAGATGGTCAAGGGGCGCAACCCGGGCGAAGTGTCACGAGAGGTACTGGTCCTCCTGGACGACATCGAGGAGCTGTTGGGCGAGAAGGTGCTCAACTACGCCGTCCGAGGCACGGAATGACCCGCCCCGGTGTGATGTCCGTCAGATGAGACGTGACGCGCATTACTTACCGGTCACACAGCACCTCACGAGCGCTAAGGTCCGCCGAAGAGGCAGACATAAACAGTGTGTAAGGCGTTTCAAAGGGGAGTCGCAAACGTGGCACGGAAGCTTGCCGTCATCGGCGCCGGCTTGATGGGTTCCGGCATCGCCCAGGTCTCCGCGCAGGCGGGCTGGGACGTGGTCCTGCGCGACGTCACCGACGAAGCGCTGAAGCGCGGCACCGACGGCATCAAGGCCTCGTACGACAAGTTCGTCAGCAAGGGCAGGCTGGAGGCGCACGACGCCGACGCCGCCCTCGGCCGCATCACCGCGACCACCGACCTGGACGCCGCCGCCGACGCGGACGTCGTCGTCGAGGCCGTCTTCGAGAAACTGGAAGTCAAGCACGAGATCTTCCGCGCGCTCGACAAGATCGTCCGCCCGGACACCGTGCTCGCCTCCAACACCTCCGCGATCCCGATCACCAAGATCGCGGCGGCCACCGAGCACCCCGAGCGGGTCGTCGGCGTCCACTTCTTCTCGCCGGTGCCGATGATGCAGCTCGTCGAACTCGTCCGCGGCTACAAGACGAGCGATGAAGCCCTCGCCACCGCCCGGGAGTTCGCCGAGTCCGTCGGCAAGACCTGCATCGTCGTCAACCGGGACGTCGCCGGTTTCGTGACGACCCGTCTCATCTCCGCCCTCGTCGTCGAGGCGACCAAGCTCTACGAGTCGGGCGTGGCGAGCGCCGAGGACATCGACCTCGCCTGCAAGCTGGGCTTCGGCCACGCGATGGGACCGCTCGCCACGGCGGACCTGACCGGGGTCGACATCCTGCTGCACGCGACCAGCAACATCTACACCGAGTCGCAGGACGAGAAGTTCGCACCGCCGGAGCTGATGCGCCGGATGGTTGACGCCGGTGACATCGGGCGCAAGAGCGGGCAGGGCTTCTACACGTACTGACACATCAGTACGTACAGCCACTGAAACCGCACAGGCCCCGCGGGTATCACCCGCGGGGGTGAATTCGGTATCGGTTCGCTTACAGACGGCAACCTCGTCGCCGCTGAAGCAGTCAGACGTTGCACAGCCACCGTCACGGAGTACGTCACCGCACTCTCGGGGAGCGCATATGTACATCAGGGGCGACCACGCCGAGCTGGTCGTCGGGGGCCGCCTCGACGTCCGCAGCGCGGCGGACGCCCGTACGGTCCTGCACTCGGCCGTCGACGACGGAGCCGGCGACCTGGTGCTGGACCTGTCCGAACTGGACTCCTGGGACGCCACCGGACTCGGGGTGATCATGGGCGTCCACCGGCGGGCCGGCCGCTGCGGCCGGCGCCTGGTGCTGCGCGACGTTCCGCCGCAGATGCAGCGCCTGCTGGTGGCCACCCGGCTGCACCGGATCCTGGCGATCGAGGGCGGCATCGGGGTGGAGTCACTGCCCCGCGTGTGACCCTCCAGAGTGATCCTCACGAGACTGTGACGTCTCGCACGGCCCGGTACCCCGGACTGTCGTAGATACTGAGCGAAGGTTTAGGGTTCGGTCGCCCGCTGCCTGACATCCCTGCAAGCGGGTCCGGACCAGAAGCGACAGCGCGGTGTGCAGCAAGGCCGGGAGGGGCTCGAGGCACACACGACGCTTTTGGGGGGCTTGAACCTATGGACCCGAACACGCGGGGACCCGAGGACTACGGCCATGACGGCGACGGCAGCGCGCCGCGCCAGCGCCCGCCCAGGGACTCCCTGACACCCGACTTCGGCCAGCACTCGCCCGCGCTCGCGCGCACGGTACAGCTTGTCACGGGCGACTACCTGCTCACCGTCAATCCCGTCGACGGCAGCGAAATAGAGGCCTGCCCACCGGGCGAGCGCCCGGGGCGGCCCGAGAAGTTCACGGCGGCCGAGCGCGCCGAGGTGGGCCGCGCGGCCAAGCCGCCCGTCCCGCCGGGACCGGGCCGACCCTCGCTGCATCTCCTGGAACGCCAGGAGGATCGCGAGCGCCTGGTCCGGCTGCTGGCCCGCGGTCGTTCCGTGCGTCTCACCGGCCCCGCGGGCTCCGGCCGCACCGCCCTCCTCGACCTGGTCGCCGAGGACTGCGCGGACCTGGCCCCCGATGGCGTGGTCCGTCTCAGCGGCTTCCACCGCACGGCGAGCGACCTGCTGTACGACCTCTTCTACGCCGTCTACAACGCGCCCCTGCACCGCCCGGAACGCGACGAACTGCTCGAACTGGTCCGGGAGATCGGCGCGGTCGTCGTTCTCGACGACGTCAAGTTCGGCGGCGCGGGTCTCGACGAGCTGCTGGACGCGACGCCCGAGTGCGCCTTCGTGATCGGCGCGACGCCCGAGGTGCCCGCGCCCTCCGCCGACTCCGCCCTTGAAGAGGTCTTCCTCGGCGGTCTGGACCGTGCGGGCGGCGTGGAGCTCATCGAACGCGCCGTCGGCCGGGTGCTGACGGAGGAGGAGGCCAACTGGGCCGGCGACCTCTGGTTCGAGTCCGAGGGCCTGCCGCTGCGCTTCGTCCAGGCCGGCGCCCTGCTGCGCCAGCGCGACCAGCAGCGCGCCGGGACCAGCGCCGTCGAGGCGTTCGGCGTCTTCGAGGACGCGATCCCCGCGGACGCCCCGTTCGACACCTCGCTCGACGCCGAGGACGGCGACGCCGTACCCCTGCCGTCGCTCGGCGAGGCCGCCGCGCCCGCACCGCTGCTGGCCTCGCGGCTCAGCGCCTCGGCGCGCGCCACACTGCGGTTCGCCGTCGCGCTCGGCGGTGAGGTGCCGCACCAGGCGCATCTGCCCGCGCTGGTCGGCGACACCCATGCGGACGCCGCCCTCGGCGAACTGGCCTCCTGCGGACTGGTCTCCGCGGTCGGCTCCCGCTACCGGCTCGCCGCCGGGGTCCTCGCCCAGCTCGAGGCCGCCGGATACGGCGACGGCATCGAGGCGCAGGCCCTGACCGCCGCCCAGCACTACGCCTGGTGGGCGGGACACCCCTCGGTCACCCCGGAGCGGGTGTGCGCCGAGGCCGACGCCCTGCTCGCCGCGCTCGGCGTCCTGGTGCCGGGCACGACCGCCCCGGCCGAGGGCGAGGAGAGCGTCACCGTCCAGCTGGCCCGCACGGCGGCCCCCGCGTTCGCCGCGGGCCTGCACTGGAGCGCCTGGGAGCGGGCGCTGCGGTCCGGTTCCGAGGCCGCCCGCCTTTCGGGCGAGGTGTCCGAACAGGCCTACTTCCACCACGAGTTGGGCGTCCTCGCACTCTGCGGCGGACAGCTCGACCGGGCCCGCGCCGAGCTGGAGTCCTCCATCGGGCTGCGCGGCGCGCTCGCCGACAAGCGCGGCACCGTCGCGGGCCGCCGCGCCCTCGCCCTGGTCTCCGACCGCTCCGGCACCACGCCGGGCCTCGGCTCGACGGCGGGCGAGGAGGTCCCGGACGCGCGCTACGAGGAGTCCCAGTCGCCGCCCGGCGGAGTGCCGGCCGCGTTCCCGGCGGGCCCGCCGCCCTCGTCCGGCGACACCTCGACCATCGTCGTCAACCGGGCCGTGTCCGGCCCGCCGACGAAGAGCCACCGCGGCGGCATCCGCGGTCTCGCCCGGCGCAACCTCGTCGCGGCCGGCGCGGGCGCACTGCTCGCCGCCGTGCTCGGTACGGTCGTGACGCTCGGCGCCACGTCCAACAACGACGCCAACAACCCGTCCGACAACGTCGGCGTCAACCCGTCCGCCGGACAGGGCACCGACGACGGCAGCCTCGGTGCGGACAAACCGAAGAGCGACACCGGCACCGCCACGAGTCGCCCCACGGGCCCGGGCCCCAGCGGCACACCCGGCACCTCGGGCGCCCCGACGCCGTCGTCGAGCACGGGTCAGCCGTCGGACAACCCGAGCGGTACGAAGGGTTCGGGCGGCGCTTCCACGCCTACGAAGCCGACATCGCCGACCCCTACGAAGTCGACATCGCCGACGCCTACGAAGTCGGCGTCCTCGACACCAACGAAGTCGGCGTCCCCTACGCCGAGCGACACGTCTTCGCCGACGCCGACGCAGCCGACGCCACCGTCCACCTCCAACTCGGCCAGCGCGCCGATTACCTCCACCGCCCCGGCCACCAGCACTCCGGCCTCGACGACCAGTTCGGCGAGCACACCGCAGAGCGGCAGCTCCAGCCCGGTGATGTGAGGTCAGTTGCGCACAAGAGGGCCGGGTCCGTCCGACGGACCCGGCCCTCTTGCTCGTAGCGACGGAGGTCAGAACAGCCGCAGCTTGTCGTCCTCGATGCCCCTCAGGGCGTCGTAATCCAGCACCGCGCAGCCGATTCCGCGGTCCGTGGCGAGGACCCGGGCCTGCGGCTTGATCTCCTGGGCCGCGAAGATGCCGCGGACCGGGGCGAGATGGGGATCGCGGTTCAGCAGCTCGAGGTAGCGGGTGAGCTGCTCCACGCCGTCGATCTCACCGCGCCGCTTGATCTCGACCGCGACGGTCCGACCCTCGGCGTCCCGACACAGGATGTCGACCGGGCCGATCGCCGTCATGTACTCGCGGCGGATGAGCGTGTAGCCGTCGCCGAGCGTCTCGATGCGGTCGGCGAGCAACTCCTGAAGGTGTGCTTCCACGCCGTCCTTGATCAGGCCGGGATCCACGCCCAGTTCGTGCGAGGAGTCGTGGAGGACCTCCTCCATCGTGATGATGAGCTTCTCGCCCGCCTTGTTGACGACGGTCCAGACGCCCTCGTCGTCGCCCGCGCCCTCCTTCAGGGTGCAGGGCGGGGACATCCAGTTCAGGGGCTTGTAGGCGCGGTCGTCCGCATGGATGGAGACGCTGCCGTCGGCCTTCACCAGGATCAGGCGGGGCGCCGAAGGGAGATGGGCGGTGAGCCGGCCCGCGTAGTCCACGGAGCATCGGGCAATGACGAGACGCATGGTCGGCAACGCTACTCGACGGGTGTGGGTCCACGCGATTCGCCCCGGAAGACCCGAGACAACCCATGTTCATTCGTGGCTGATTGTGTGCCTAAAGAGGGCTCTCCATGTACGCATTTTCCTGGTGCCGTCACCGCCCGTTGCTTACGGTAGTAAACGGGAGGTCGCGGGACGAGTACTCAGCGTGTTCGGTATCGCGAACTCCCTTATCTGTCCGGCAACCCCTGTCGACCACGGGGGTGCGAGAGGAGAACCCATGTCGCTCGACGTCTCACCGGCCCTACTCGAGAAGGCCGAGCGAGGCGAGGTCGACGAAGCAGAATTCGTCGACTGCGTCCGGACCTCCCTGCCTTACGCATGGGAGATGATCAGCTCCCTGGTGGCCCAGCTGAAGGTGGACGGCGGCAACTTCGCCGACAACCAGACGCCCCCGCCGGACGAGCAGGCACGCGGACAGCTGCTGCGTGCGCTCGCGAGTGACGCGATACGCGGCGCGCTGCAGCGGCATTTCGGTGTCCGGCTGGCCTTCCAGAACTGCCACCGGGTGGCGGTGTTCCCATTGGACGCCTCGGCCGACGAGACGCTGGCCCGCTTCACCTCGGTCCGCAGTCAGGTACTCAACCAGTCCCCGGAGTTCCGGGACTGCTGAGGAGCATGCCGCTTGCTTGCCGCTCCGTACGCGGGAGGTGCATTCAGTACTGGGGCGGCAAGCTCCGCAGCCGGGCAGGCCCGTTCAACCGAGGTGCGGGAGCACCTCGGCGCCCAGCCGCCGTACGTTCTCCTCGGTGGCCGCCAGGTCTCCCGAGCCCTCCACGAGCAGGGCGAAGCGGGAGATGCCGGTCCGCTCGCTGGTCGCCGCGAGCCGGTCGGCGCACAGGCGCGGGGTGCCCACCGGGTGCAGTCCGCAGAGCAGTTCGGTGTACGCCAGCGGGTCGCGCATCTGCCGGGTGCGGCCGTCCACCGTGACATGGGCCTCAAGCCCCTGCTTCAGCCAGCCCGGCATCGCCTTCGTCAGCGCCTCCACGGCGTCCGTACGCCGGTCCGCGATCTGGCACACGCCGGCCGAGACATGGGCCGCGCCCAGGACCGTCTCCGCGGAGTGTCCCGCGGCGCGCGCCAGCTGCCGCCACAGGGCGACCATCTCGGTCTTCTCCTCGTCACCCACATGCATGCCCAGCAGCATCGGCAGCCCGCGCTCGGCGGCCTGCCGCACACTCGACGGCGAGGTGCACGCGACGACGACCTCGGGGCCCGGTACCTCCGACAGGGACTCCGACGGCCTTGGTACGACAGACACTTCACGGAAACCGAAGCGCTCTCCGTCGGCCCCGACCGACGGCTCGCGCAGCCAGCGCAGCAGCAGATCGAGTGATTCCGGGAAGCCCTCCTCGTATGCCTTGATGCCGGAGCCGAACACCTCCAGGTCGACCCACGGTCCGCCGCGCCCCACGCCCAGCGAGAAGCGCCCGCCGGAGGTGAGGTGCAGCAGCGCGGCCTGCTCGCCGACCGCCACCGGATGGGCGGTGGGCAGCACGGTGACCGCCGTGCCGACCCGGAGCCTGCGGGTCCGGCCGAGGAGTAGAGCCGCCAGTGTGATCGCCGACGGGCAGGTCCCGTACGGCACGAAGTGGTGCTCGGCCAGCCAGACCGAGTCGAGGCCCGCTTCCTCGGCGACCTCGGCCGAGCGGACCGCGCGGTGCAGCGCCTCCCCCTGGCCCTGCCCCGGGAACTGGGCCGCCAACACGAAACTTCCTACGCGCATTGCTCTTCCTGCTTCCTTGGCTCCGACGCGGAGCTCCCCCACCCGCATAACCGTCTGACACGTGCCGAGGACACGGCCTGGCGAAGAGATTTGCGGATTGTCTGCAGAATGGGAGGTCGCGGCGGGGTGGGAGGTCGGCCGGTGCTCTACGCGTACCCCCGTCCGCGCCCCGTAGGCTGGACACGACCCGTGCTTCCTGTATAGCCCCGTGAGGTGTCCCGTGTCCCCGCGTCGCAACCGACCCAAGGGTGCCGACCCGTCGGGCTCGTCCGGCCGGAGCGGCGAGGACGACCGGCCCGGCCGTTACGGCGGCTGGCAGTCCACCGAGAGCTGGCAGGGGGAGGAGTGGAGCGTGCGGCACGTGGCGGGCGCGAGCGCGCAGGGCAAGACGTACCGCTGCCCCGGCTGCGACCAGATGATCCCCTCCGGCGTCCCGCACGTGGTGGCCTGGCCCGAGCACTCGGGCGTCGACGAGCGCCGGCACTGGCACAAGGCGTGCTGGAACGCGAAGGACCGCCGCACCACGCGGGTGCAGCGGTCCCGTAACGCGCCGAAGTTCTGAAGCCCGGTTACACGTCACGCTTCTGCAGCAGCAGGACCGCGCCGGCGAACGCGGCGGCCGTCACGCCCAGCGCGATCCACACCGGGTCCCAGCCGGTCGGGCCCGTGCGGCTGAGGGTGGTGGTGTAGAAGGCACTGAGCTGGTTCGGGATCGAGTAGTCGAACAGGGCCTGGCGCACCTTCTCCAGGGCCTGCGAGAACATGAACAGCGCGATCACCAGCGGCGCCAGCACCAGGGCGATCATGATGGTGATGGCGCCCGCCGAGTGCCGGATGATCGAGCCGACGAGGAGCGAGAGCAGCCCGAGCAGCGCGATGTAGAACGAGATGCCGAACGTACCCTTCAGCCACTCGCCGCCGGACGGGTCCTTGGCGCCCTTCAGCATGGCGACGTCCACGACGGCGACGAGGAGCACCGAGGCGAACGTGACGGTGAACGCCACCCCGAAGAACACGATGGCCTTCGCCGCCAGCACGCGCGCGCGTGACGGGCACGCGGTCATCGTGGTCCGGATCATGCCGGTGCCGTACTCCGAGGCCGTGGTCAGCACCCCGAGGGTGATGATGCACATGCTGCCGAGCAGCAGCCCGAACACACCGAAGGACAACGGGTTCTGGCCCTGCAGGCTCTCCTCGCCCTGATTGGCGGCGACCAGCACGGCGACCAGCAGCCCGATGCCCACGACCAGCAGCAGGAACACGCCGAGCGTCCACATCGTGGAGCGCACCGATCTGATCTTCGTCCACTCCGAGGAGATCGCGTGCCCGAGATGGGTGCGCACCACGGGGATCGGCGAGGTGTAGGTCGGGTACGGCGAACCGGGCGCCGCCGCCTGCCAGTCGGGTGCGGCGGCCTGCGGCATCGGGGGCTGCGGGGTGCTCATCGGGCGTCCTCGGGCTTGGTCAGGTCGGCGGGAGCGGCGGAGGCGGGGGGCTGGGGCGGCGCGGCCGGCGTCTGGGGCGCCGCGGGCGCCGGCTGGGCGTACGGGTTGGGCCGGCCCGCGCCCGGGGCGACCGGAGCGCCGTACGGGCCCGGCTGTCCCTGCGGCATCGCGAACGGCTGCCCGCCCTCCTGGGGCGACGGCGGGGCGTACCAGTCGGGTTGGCCCTGCCCCGGCACCGGCATCGGCGGCTGCACACCGGGCGGCAGCGGCTGCTGCAGCCCCGCCTTCTGGTCGGTGGTCGAGCGGTAGTCCACGGCCCCCTGCGTCATCCGCATGTACGCCTCCTCCAGGGAGGCCTGGTGCGGCGACAGCTCCCACAGGCGTACGTCGGCGTCGTGGGCGATGTCGCTGATGCGGGGGAGCGCCAGCCCCGTGATCCTCAGAGCGCCGTCCTGCTCGGGCAGCACGTGCCCGCCCGCCTCGGTGAGCGCGGACGTCAGCTTCTCGCGCAGCTGCGGCTCGGTGTCGGGCGTACGCACGCGCGCGAAGTCGGCGGAGTTCGCCGAGATGAAGTCCTTGACGCTCATGTCGGCCAGCAGCTGTCCGCGTCCGATCACGATGAGGTGGTCGGCGGTCAGTGCCATCTCGCTCATCAGATGGGAGGAGACGAAGACCGTACGGCCCTCCGCCGCGAGCGCCTTCATGAGGTTGCGCACCCAGAGGATGCCCTCGGGGTCGAGGCCGTTGACCGGCTCGTCGAAGAGCAGCACCTGGGGGTCGCCGAGCAGCGCGGCGGCGATGCCGAGGCGCTGCCCCATGCCGAGGGAGAAGCCCTTGGAGCGCTTCTTGGCCACCTCCTGGAGGCCGACCACGCCCAGCACCTCGTCGACCCGGCGGGCCGGGATCCCGGACAGCTGGGCCAGGCACAGCAGATGGCTGCGGGCCGACCGGCCGCCGTGCACGGCCTTGGCGTCGAGCAGGGCGCCCACCTGACGGGGGGCGTTGGGCAGCTTCGGATACGGGTAGCCGCCGATCGTCACCTGCCCCGCGGTCGGGTTGTCCAGGCCGAGGATCATGCGCATCGTCGTCGACTTGCCGGAGCCGTTCGGTCCGAGGAAGCCGGTGACGGCACCCGGCCGTACCTGGAAGGAAAGGTTGTACACGGCGGTCTTGTCGCCGTAGCGCTTGGTCAGGCCTACAGCCTCGATCATGCTCCGCACCCATCGAAAGGTTCAGGACAGCGGGGCACACGCCCCCGTAAGGGTTAGGAGGATATCGAGGAGCTGACGGTTCCGCTCAAATGAAAGTAAAGCAATGTGACTCCGCTTCCCGGCGGAGCGAGGTCCCGGCGGAGCGCTACGCGTCCCGCTTCTTCAGCACCACATAGCCGCCCGCGAGGGCCGCGACCACCCACAGCACCATGATGCCGAGACCGCCCCAGGGCCCGTACGAGGTGTCCTCGTCGATCCGCGGGACCACCTGCATGATCTTGCTGCCGGCCTGGTCCGGCAGGAACCGGCCGATCTTCTTCGTCGCGTCGACGTTGCCCAGGATGTTGGAGATCAGGAAGAAGAACGGCATCAGGATGCCCAGCGACAGCATCGGCGAGCGGAGCATCGCGGCGACGCCCATCGAGAACACCGCGATGAGGGTCATGTAGATGCCGCCGCCGATCACGGCGCGCAGCACGTGCGGGTCGCCGATCGAGGCGCGGTGCGCGCCGAGCACGGCCTGCCCGAGGAAGAAGGCGACGAAGCTGGTCGCCAGGGCGACGACGAGTGCGAGGCCGGTCGCCACGGCGATCTTGCTGAACAGGAAGGTGCCGCGCTGCGGTACGGCGGCCAGCGAGGTGCGGATCATGCCGGTGCTGTACTCGTTCGAGACGACCAGCACCCCGAACACGATCATCGCGAGCTGACCGAGGCTCATGCCCGCGAAACTGATGAAGGTCGGGTCGAAGGTCAGCCGGTCCTGCCGGCTCATCTTGTCGAACTCGTGGCTGGAAAGCGCCGAGATCAGCATGCCGAGGGCGATGGTGACGACCACGGCGAGGGAGAGCGTCCACACCGTGGACGCCACCGACCGGATCTTGGTCCACTCGGACCGTACGACCTGCATCGCCGCCATGCTCATCTCCTCTTCCAGTCCTCGCCCCACTGCTGCCGCTGCGGGGGCGCCTCGAAGGGCGCCTCGAAGCGGGCCTCAAGGGGCGTCTCAAGGGGCGTCTCAAAGGGCGCATCGAGGGGAGCGTCGGCGTGCGCGTGGTACTCCACCGCTCCCGCGGTCAGCTGCATGAAGGCCTCCTCCAGGGAGGCCTGCTGGGGGCTCAGCTCGTGCAGCACGATCTGGTGCTGTGCGGCCAGTTCGCCGATCTGTTCGGCCTTGCCGCCGTCCACCTCCAGTGCCCCGCTGCCGGACTCGATGACGGTGAGGCCCTCCTCGTGCAGCACGTCGAGCAGCCGTTCGCGCTGTGGGGAGCGGATCCGGATGTACGAGCGGGAGTTCCGCTCGATGAAGTCGGCCATGGAGGTGTCGGCGAGCAGCCGACCCTGTCCGATGACGACGAGATGGTCGGCGGTCAGCGCCATCTCGCTCATCAGATGGGAGGAGACGAAGACGGTCCGCCCCTGGGCGGCCAGGGACTTCATCAGATTGCGGATCCAGTGGATGCCCTCGGGGTCGAGGCCGTTGACCGGCTCGTCGAACATCAGGATCCGCGGGTCGCCGAGCAGCGCGCCCGCGAT
The DNA here is from genome assembly GCF_040682555.1 of Streptomyces sp. NPDC051172. Taxonomy (NCBI): domain Bacteria; kingdom Bacillati; phylum Actinomycetota; class Actinomycetes; order Kitasatosporales; family Streptomycetaceae; genus Streptomyces; species Streptomyces sp. NPDC051172. The sequence goes on along the minus strand of NZ_JBFBBE010000051.1, from coordinate 13,899 downwards.
CCCGAGCCGCTGCCCCATGCCCAGCGAGAACCCCTTGGCCTTCTTCCTCGCGACCGCGGTGAGGCCCACCGTGTCGAGGACCTCGGCCACCCGCCGTCTCGGGATGCCGTTGCTCTGCGCGAGACACAGCAGATGGTTGAAGGCGCTGCGGCCACCGTGCACGGCCTTGGCGTCCAGCAGGGCGCCGATGTACCTCAGCGGGTCCTTGAGGTGGTCGTAGTGCCTGCCGTCGATCCGGACGTTCCCCGCGGTGGGCCGGTCGAGCCCCAGCATCATCCGCATCGTCGTCGACTTGCCGGCCCCGTTCGGCCCGAGGAACCCGGTCACCATGCCGGGTCTGACGGTGAAGGTGAGGTTGTTGACCGCCAGTTTCTCGCCGTACCGCTTGGTCAGGCCCTCGAGCTCGATCATGAAGTCACGCTAAGACCGGGGTTCGGGGGCTGCCACTTGAGAGGGCTCGGGGCTCGTCGTGCGGACGACGGCGGTGCCCGTGCCGCCGCCGCAGCCGACGACGAAGGCCCGCACCTCCGGGGGAGACGGTACGGGCCTTCGAACGTGCTGCTGACTAGCGGGTCTGCTGCGCCGGAACCCCACGGGAAATCGGCTCGTCCTCGGCCGGCGAACCGGCGGCGGCCACCGCCGCACCGGTGAGCGTCGCGAGCATCTCGCGGACGTTCGTCAGCTGGGCGTTGATGCTGTCGCGGCGGTTGGTGAGGGCGGCCAGCTCGCGCTCGGATTCCGAACGGATCCGGTCGGCCTTCGCGTTCGCGTCGGCCACGATGTCCTCGGCCTGGCGCTGGGCCGTCTCCACCGTCTGGCGGGCGCGGCGCTCGGCGTCGGTGCGCAGCTTCTCGGCCTCCAGGCGGAGCTGCTCCGCGCGGTGCTCGATCTCCGCGAGGCGCTTCTCGGCCTTGGCCTGACGGGACGCCAGGTCGCGCTCGGACTGCTCGCGGCGCTTGGCGAGGTTCGTCTCGAAGTCGGCGGCGGCCTGCGCGGCCTTGGCGCGGGTCTCCTCGAAGAGGGCGTCGGCCTCCTCGCGCTTCGACTGCGCGTCCTTCTGCGCCTCGGAACGCAGCTGCGAGGCGTCACTCTTGGCCTTCTCGACGATCCGGACGCCCTCGTCCTCAGCCTTGGCCTTGCGCTCCGCAGCGAACGATTCTGCGTCGTTGCGGACCTGCTGGGCCGCCGACTCCGCAAGTTCGCGGTGCTGCTCGGCCGCGCGACGGGCCTCCTCGCGCAGATCCTTGGCCTCTTCCTCGGCGAGGCGGAGGATCTTCTCGACACGCGCGCCGAGACCGGCGTACGACGGCTCTGCGTCGGTTACCTGAGCCTGGGCGTTCTGCGTCTCGAGGTGGAGCTCCTCGATGCGCTTTTCCAGAGCGGTGATGCGGGCGAGAGCGCTGTCACGGTCGGAGACGAGCTTGGAGATTCGTTCGTCCACCTGAGCGCGGTCGTACCCACGCCGCACAAGCTCGAAGCCGTAGGGGGAAGTGTCGCTCATGGGGTTCCTGTCAAATGAGACCGGTGAGGTGATAGGGGGAATCCTAGGGGCCGAAGCGGTGTGTCATCGAGCGGATACGTGTTTGATCTGCAGAATGAGACCCCTTTTGAGTGGCTGACCGGCGGACGGCTTGCCAGAAAATTGGTCAAAGGCCCCAGACGGCACCGGATTTGGACCTGTCGATCAGCTGTCCGACGGCTTACCCGAACGGGGGGCGCCGACCGAGGCACCCGCCTTGACGCCACTGTCCTTGCCCGCAGTCGGGGCCTCGAAAGACTCCAACGCCTCCAGGACGTCCTGGACACGGGAGATCTCGGCGTTGATGTCCTCGCGCCGGCGCACCAGGATCTCCAGCTCGCGCTTTCCTTCCTCGACCGTGCGCCTGGCCTCGCGGATCGCCTCGGCCTTGAGCTCCTCGGCCTCCTTCACGAGCGCCGCCTTCTTCTGCTCGGCCTCCTTCAGGAGCCCCTCGGCCTTCTTCACGGCGGCGATACGGACCTTGCCCGCCTCGGAGTTGGCCTCCGAGACCAGCTCCTTGGCCTTCGCCTGCGCCTTCGCCAGCTGCTCCTCGGCGGCCTTGATGAGCGCGTCGCAGCGGTCGCCCGTCGACTTCATCGTCTCCGCGGCCTCACGGCGGGCCCGCTCGTGCAGCGCCTCGATCTCACTGGTGATGCGGTCGCGCAGCTCCTCCGCGCGCTCGCGGATGGAGGTGGCGTCCCGGCGGGCGCCGACGAGCAGTTCGTCCGCGTCGGTACGGGCCTTCTCCACCCGCCCGTTGCCCTCGATCGTCGCCTCCGAGACCAGGCGTTCGGCCTCCTTGCGGGCCGCACCCACCATGGTGTCGGCCTGCGCCTCGGCGTCGGCGGTGGTCTTGTGGGCCTGCTGCTGCGCCTCGGAGAGCAGCTTGTCGGCCTCGGCCGTGGTCTCCGTGATGAGGGTGTCGACCTGCTCGGCCACGTCCTGGCGCCGCTTGTTGGCGTCCTTGCGGGCCTCGTCGAGGGTGCGCTCGGCCTCCTCGCGCGCCGCGTTGACCAGCCGCTCGGCCTCCGCCTCCGCCTCCGCCTTGACCCGCTCGGACTCGCTGCGGATCCGCTCGGAGTGCTGCTGCGCCGCCCCGACCGTGTCGGCGGCCTCGGCGCGCAGCCGCTCCGCGTCCCCGGTGGCGTCCGCGATCAGCTTCTCCGCCTTGGCGACCGCCTCGACGCGCACCCGCTCGGCCTCCGCGACCGTCTCGGTGCGCAGTTGGTCGGTGTCCCGGACCGTCTCCGTGGTGAGCCGCTCGGCCTCGGCGCGCGCCTCGGTGATCAGAACGTCCGCCTGCGTCGCCGCGTCCGAACGGATGCGGTTGGCGTCCTCGCGGGCGTCCGCCCGGGTGCGCGCCGCCGCCTGGTCGGCCTCGGCGATCGCGTCCGATGCCTCCGTACGCACCCGCTGCGCGTACTCGGCCGCGTCCGAACGCAGCCGCTCCGACTCCGCGATCGCCTCTCCGACCGTGCGCTCGGCGAGCGCCTTGGCGGCGTCGGTCTCCTCGTTCGCCTCGCGCCGGATGCGGCTCGCGTCCTCGCTGGCCCGCTCCCGCTCGGCGTAGGCGTCGGAGCGGACCCGGTCCGCCTCCTCCTGCGCCTCGCGCCGGGTACGGTCCGCCGCGTGCTCGGCGGCGCTGCGCAGCCCGGTGATCTCCTCCTGGGCCTGCTCGTGCAGCCCGGCCACCGAGTCCCGTACCTGCTGGGCGTGTTGCTCGGCGCCCGACACCATCTCGTTCGCGCGCCGGTCGGCCTCCTCGACCAGCCGGACCGCCTCGGCCTGCGCCTCCTCCACGCGCTTGCGCGCCGAGGCCAGCAGCTCCTCGCTCCGCTCGCGCGCCCGCTCGCGCTCCTGGTCGGCCTCGGTGCGCGCGGCACCGAGGGTCTCCTCGGCCTCGCGACGGCGCCGGTTGGCCTCCTCCTGCGCGGCGGCCAGCGTCTCGGAGGCCTCGGTGCCGAGCCGCTCGGCGGCGGCCAGCGCCTCCGCCCGCACCCGGTCGGCGCTCTCCTGCGCCTCCGACTTCAGCCGTTCCGCCTCCGCGGCGGCCTCGGACCGCAGGCGTACGGCGATGGCCTCGCCCTCGGCCCGGGACGCGGAAGCGTCCGCCGCGGCCTCGTCGCGCAGCCGGTCGGCCTCCGCCTCGGCCTGCGCCTGCAGGGTGCGGATCCGCTCGGCGGCCTCGGTACGCAGCCGCTCGCTCTCCTCGGCGGCCTCGCGGCGGATCCGCGAGGCCTCCTCGCGGGCCTCGGTCAGTGCCTGCTCGGCGGCGGCGAGGCGCTCCTCGGCCTCGGTGTGCAGCCGCGTCAGCTCCTCGGCCGCCTCGGCGCGGCGTGCCTCTATGGCCCGCTCGGTCTCCTCCTGCAGCTCCCGGGCGGCCCGCTCGGCCTCGGCCTTGATGCCCTCGGACTGCTCGACGACCTCCTCGCGGTGCCGCTCCGCCTCCTGACGGGTGCGCTGGAGGGTCTCCTCGGCCTGCCGGCGCAGCGTGGTCGCCCGCTCGATGGCCTCCGTACGGACCTTCTCGCTGTCCGTGGTGGCCTTCTGGCGCAGCTCGTCCGCGTCCTGCCGGGACTTCGCGAGCAGCTCCTCGGCGGTCTTGGCCGCCTCCTCGATCTGCTGGACGGCCTCCTTGCGGGCCTCCGCGCGGATCTTCTCGCCCTCGGCGACCGCGTCGGCCCGCAGCTGCTCGGCCTCGCCGCGCAGCCGCCGCGCCTCCTCCTGCAGCTCGACCGTCTTGGCGCGGTACTCCTTGGTGTCGTCCTTGGCCGCGCCCTTGAGCTGCTCGGAGATGTCGTGCGCCTCGGCGCGCAGCCGGTCCGCCTCGGCCTCGGCCTCGGAGCGGATCCGCTCGGCCTCCTCGGCGGCTGCCTTGGTGGTGTTCTTCGCGTCCTCCTGCGCCCTGTTGAGGACGTCCTCGGCCGTCTTGGCCGCCTTGGACAGCTGGGTCGCGCTCTCCTCGGCCGTGATCGTGCGGGCCTTCTCGGAGGCCTCGGCGACGATCCGCTCGGCCTCGGAACGGGCGTCCGCGACGACCTGCTCGGCGTCCGACCTGGTGGCCTCGGCCTCCTTGGTGGCCTCCTCGACCAGCCGGGCGACCTGCTCCTTCGCCGTACGGGTGCGCTGCTCGTTGGTCGACTCGGCGCTGGCGAGGGCCTTCTCGGCGGCCGCGGTGGCCTCGGTGACCAGCTTGTCGGCCTCGGACTGCGCCTTGCGCAGCGCCTCCTCGGCCTGCGCCATGCGCTGCTCGGCGGCCCGGCTCAGCTCCTGCGCCTGGCGGCGGGCGGAGTCCGACTCGGTGGCGGAGGAGCTGCGCAGCTGCTCGGCGTGGTCGGTGGCCTCCTGGGCCTGGGTGGACGCGGCGTTCAGCAGCCGCTCGGCGTCCGCACGCGCCCGGCGCAGCAGCTGGTCCGCCTCCGCGCGGGCCTCCTCGGCCTCGCTCTGCAGCCGCTGCCTGGCCTCGGTCGCGACCCGCTCGGCCTCCGCACGGGCGGCGGCCAGGGCCTGCTCGGCCTCGGCACGGGACTCGTCGAGCAGCCGGCGCGCCTGGGACTCGGTGCGGGCGCGCAGCTGCTCCGCCCAGGCCACGTTCTCGTTGACGTGCGACTCGACGGTCTGCCGGCGCTCGGCCAGCTCCTGGTCCAGCTGCTGGCGGCGGGTGACCGCCTCCTGGTGCAGCTCGGCCTGCAGCCGGGCGGCCTGCTCCGCGTGCTCCTGGAGGATGCGCTGGGTCTGGGCACGGGCCTGGCTGAGCTCGCGCTCGGCGTCCTGACGCAGCTGGTCGGCCTGGATCTGCGCGTTCCGCAGCAGCTGCTCGGCCTGGTAGCCGATGTCACCGCCGTCGAAGGAGGGCCGGGACATGATGGTGCGGCGCGCCTCGTGCAGCTTGGCGCGCAGCACCTCGACCTGGTAGCCGAGGTCCTCGGCGTGCTGGATCGCCTTTTCCCGCTCGGTCTTCAGCCGCTCCATCTCGGCCTCGAACCGAGAGAGGTGGTCGACGTCAGCCGCCGGCTCTCGCTCCTGGCGTTCGTAGCCCCGCACTGCGCGGTCCCATCCGTCCCCTGGTCGCAAGTCTGGCCAAACGAGCTCCGTCCATCCGCCGAACGGGGCCCCCGGGGAATGGTGTCAGATCAACGGCGGAGCATGGGCTGCTGCCCCGACGCTCGACCCCCGAAACACGGTCCCCGGCGTGCGGTCACCCCCCACAGAGACGGCGACCGCCCCCAACCCTACCGGCCCATATGTACGGGGGTCAGTGCTCAGGTGACTCAACAGGCGCGGAAGTGACCAGTTCTGTCAGAACGCCGTGGCAGTCCTTAGGGTGCAGGAACGTGATTCGTGACCCCATGGAGCCGCGCCGGGGCTCTTCGTACAGAACACGTACGCCCTTTTCCTTGATGTCGGCCGCGTCGGCGTCCACATCCGCCGTACCGAAAGCGATGTGATGGACACCCTCGCCGTTCTTGTCGAGCCACTTGGCGACGGTCGAGTCCGGTCGCGTCGGCTCCAGAAGCTGCAGGTAGGAGGCCCCGCCGTCGGAGGTGTCGTTGATCTTGAGCATGGCCTCGCGGACGCCCTGCTCCTCGTTGACCTCGGAGTGGAACACCTCGAAGCCGTATGTGGCCCGGTAGAACTCGACGGTCTTGTCGAGATCGAAACAGGCGATTCCGATGTGGTCGATTCGCGTCAGCATGGTTTCAGTGCAGCGCTCCGGGGATGGTTACGCAACGTGCCAGCGATCACACCGGCTGCCGGGTGACGGCACGGAGTGCCACTCAGTACATTCGAAGTAAACCCTCGTTCACTCCTCGGCAGTGCAGCCGGAAGGGGATCGCAGCTCATGTCTGGATCGAACAGCACGACCTCGGTGATCGTCGCGGGGGCGCGTACCCCCATGGGACGGCTGCTGGGCTCCCTCAAGTCCTTCTCCGGAGCCGACCTCGGAGGCTTCGCGATCAAGGCCGCCCTCGACCGTGCGGGGATCGGTGGCGACCAGGTGCAGTACGTGATCATGGGTCAGGTGCTGCAGGCCGGGGCGGGGCAGATCCCGGCACGCCAGGCCGCCGTCAAGGCGGGCATCCCGATGAACGTCCCGGCGCTGACCGTCAACAAGGTGTGTCTGTCGGGCCTCGACGCCATCGCGCTCGCCGACCAGCTGATCCGCGCCGGCGAGTTCGACGTGATCGTCGCGGGCGGCCAGGAGTCCATGACCAACGCGCCCCACCTGCTGCCGAAGTCCCGCGAGGGCTTCAAGTACGGCGCGATCGAGATGCTCGACGCGATGGCGTACGACGGCCTGACCGACGCCTTCGAGAACATCGCCATGGGCGAGTCGACGGAGAAGCACAACACGCGCCTCGGCATCCAGCGCCCCGAGCAGGACGAGATCGCCGCCCTCTCCCACCAGCGGGCGGCCGCCGCGCAGAAGAACGGCATCTTCGAGGCCGAGATCACCCCGGTGGAGATCCCGCAGCGCAAGGGCGAGCCGGTCCTGTTCAGCAAGGACGAGGGCATCCGCGGCGACACGACCGCGGAGTCCCTGGGCAAGCTGCGCCCGGCGTTCACCCGGGACGGCACGATCACGGCCGGTTCCGCCTCGCAGATCTCGGACGGCGCGGCGGCCGTGGTCGTGATGAGCAAGGCCAAGGCGCAGGAGCTGGGCCTGGACTGGATCGCCGAGATCGGCGCCCACGGCAATGTGGCGGGCCCGGACAACTCGCTCCAGTCGCAGCCGTCCAACGCGATCCTGCACGCCCTGAAGAAGGAGGGCCTGGGGGTCGAGGACCTGGACCTCATCGAGATCAACGAGGCCTTCGCCGCCGTGGCGGTGCAGTCAATGAAGGACCTCGGAGTTTCAACGGAAAAGGTGAATGTCAACGGCGGCGCCATCGCCCTGGGGCACCCCATCGGCATGTCCGGCGCCCGGCTCGTCCTGCATCTGGCGCTGGAGCTCAAGCGCCGGGGCGGCGGTGTGGGTGCGGCCGCGCTGTGCGGTGGCGGCGGTCAGGGTGACGCACTGATCGTGCGGGTACCCAAGGCCTGAGCCCTTTCTCCACGTACTTCTCTGAACGGAGCTGTGATGCAGGACGTCTCCACACTCGTCGCCCAGGCGAGGGAAGGCCGGCCGCGGGCCGTGGCCCGGCTGATCTCCCTGGTGGAGGGGGCGTCCCCGCAGCTCAGGGAGGTCATGGAGGCGCTCGCTCCGCTGACGGGCAATGCGTATGTGGTGGGTCTGACCGGCTCGCCTGGCGTCGGCAAGTCGACCTCCACGTCCGCGCTCGTCACGGCGTACCGCAAGCAGGGCAGGCGGGTCGGCGTCCTGGCCGTCGACCCGTCGTCGCCCTTCTCCGGCGGCGCCCTGCTCGGCGACCGGGTGCGGATGTCGGAGCACGCCTCCGACCCCGGCGTGTACATCCGCTCGATGGCGACCCGCGGCCACCTGGGCGGCCTGGCGTGGGCCGCCCCGCAGGCGATCCGGGTGCTGGACGCGGCGGGCTGCGACGTGATCCTGGTCGAGACGGTGGGCGTCGGCCAGTCGGAGGTCGAGATCGCCTCCCAGGCGGACACGAGCGTCGTCCTGCTGGCCCCCGGCATGGGCGACGGCATCCAGGCGGCGAAGGCGGGAATCCTCGAGATCGGTGACGTCTACGTCGTCAACAAGGCCGACCGCGACGGCGCCGACGCCACTGCCCGCGAGCTCAACCACATGCTGGGCCTGGGGGAGTCCCGCAGCCCGGGCGACTGGCGCCCGCCGATCGTCAAGACGGTCGCCGCCCGCGCCGAGGGCGTCGACGAGGTCGTCGAGGCCCTGGAGAAGCACCGTGCATGGATGGAGGAGCGGGGCGTGCTGGCGGAACGCCGCCTGGCCCGCGCCTCCCGCGAGGTGGAGACCATCGCCGTGACGGCCCTGCGCGAACGCATCGGCGACCTGCACGGCGACCGCCGGCTGAGCGCACTGGCGGAACGGATCGTGGCCGGGGACCTGGACCCCTACCGTGCGGCGGACGAACTGGTGGCGGGGTTGACGCAGGGCTGAGACGGTTTATCGCGTGGCCGGCTCCCGGCCCGCACTGTTACGTTGATTCGCATGTACCTCCTCTTGGCATAGGGCACGCCCGGGCCCGCGTACGGCGAGCGGCAGTCGACCGAAGAACCGACTGACCGACCGCACGGCCGACGCGGCGATCAGGCGTCTCCTTTTCCGCCTCGAGTCGAGGAACTCCCGTGTCTTCCACGCCAGTCGGACGGCCGTCGTATGCCGCCGTCCTCCGCATTCCGCATGCCCGCCGCACCTTCGGCGCCGCCCTGCTCGGCAGGCTGTCGTACGGCATCGTCCCCCTGTCCGTGATGCTCGCCGTGAACCGCGCCTCGGGGTCGTACACGGTGGCGGGCACCGTGATGGCGCTGTTCGGCGCCACCAGCGTCTTCCTGTCGCCCGCCCGGGCCGCTCTGATCGACCGGCACGGGCCGCGTCGCACGCTCGTCCCGATGGTCACGGCGTACGCGGCCCTGCTCGGGCTGCTCACGCTGCTCGTACGGCGGCCGGGTGCCGTCTCACCGCTCGTCCTGGGCGCCGTGACCGCCACGGCGGGCGCCTGCACCCCTCCGCTGGGCCCGACGATGCGCGCCGTATGGGGCAGGCTCGCCCCGGACCGCGGCCTGCTGCAACGCGCCTACAGCCTCGACGGCGTCGCCGAGGAACTCCTCTTCGTCTCGGGCCCCCTCCTGGTCGGCATCCTCACCGGCTTCGCCCCACCGGCGGCCGGCATCGCCTTCGGGACCGGACTGATCGTGGCGGGCACGGCCGCCTTCACCTCGTCGCCGGCCGTCGGAGCGACGAGGCCCGCCGAGGCGGGCAGGGGGCGGCGTGGGGGCAGATGGGACGGGGGCGTGCGGGGGTGGCGGCTGCGCGGGCTTGTCTGTGGGGCGGCCGGTGCGCGGCTCAGCGCGCTGCGGCGAGTCCGCGTAGGGCAGGACGCGGTCGCGCCGGGGGCGCCGCAGGGGCTACGTGCCGGGCCGGGGGCTGCTGGGCGCAGCGTGCTGCGTGGAGTGCTGTCCCGGGTGCGGCGCGGGGCCGGGCGGGGTGTGTTGCGGGGGATTCTGCAGCCCGTTGTTGCTGCCGGCGGGGTCGGGCTGACGCTGGGGGTGGTGGATCTGGTGGTGGTGGCCTTTGCGGAGCAGCGGCATTACGGGGACGGGGCCGTGGCCTGGACGCTGGCTGCGTTGTCGGCCGGGAGTGCCGTCGGCGGTCTGGTCAACGGGGCTGTCCACTGGCGTGTCCCGGCCCCGGTGCGGCTGCCCCTGGCCGCAGCGGGCCTGGGGGTGGCCTTGCTCGGTGCCGGGTGCGCCGCCGGGCTCGGCACGCTCGCCGTCACGCTGGCGGCCGCGGGGTTCTTCGTCTCGCCGGCGCTCACCACCGCCTATCTGATCGCCGATGACGCGGCGGCGCCCCAGGCACGGGTCCGGGCCGGTGCCTGGGTCAACACGGGTGTCAACGCGGGCAGCACGGCAGGCGCGGCCGTGGCCGGGCCTCTGGTGGGCGGGGTGCCGACGGCACTGTGCTTCGCGGCGGCCGGCACGGCGGCCCTGCTGACGGCCCTCGCGACGGTGCGGCGCAGCCGTGCGAGGAACACCCTTCGGGCCGCGCCGGAACGGGGCGGCGCTAAGAGCGTCCCCGCCGCCTGACGGGCCGTCGCTCGGAAGTGGCCGGATCGTCAGGGCAGTTGGGGCGAGTGCCCGCCAATCTTCCCGACAACGCAAGCACGGTGGAACGCCGTCCGGGACGCACCGGCAGGCGGGGCCCGTTCGGACTCCGCCTGCCGCTTGCGCCGTAGAACCGCTAGGGACGTCCCCGCTGCCCGCGCAGGTGCTCCGCGATGGGCTTCAGGGCCTTGTCGAGCTCCGCCATGGCCTCGGGGGACAGCAGGTCGATGAAATGCCTGCGCACGGACGACACATGGTGCGGGGCGACCTTCTTCATCGTCTCCATGCCGTGCTCCGTGAGGACCGCGTAGAGCCCGCGGCGGTCGGACTCGCAGTTCTCACGGCGGACCAGGTTCGAGTTCTCCATCCGGGTGATCTGGTGGGAGAGGCGGCTCTTGGACTGGAGGGTGGCGGACGCGAGGTCGCTCATCCGCATCCGTACGTCCTCCGACTCGGAGAGGTTCACCAGGATCTCGTAGTCGTTCATCGTCAGTCCGAACGGCTGCAGGTCCCTCTCGAGCTGGTACGTCAACAGCCTGTTGACCTCCAGGTGGGTGCGCCAGGCGCACTGCTCCGCATCGGTCAGCCAGCGCGTGGCCGTCTCGGTCTCCATGAATGAAGTCTACCTAAAATGTTGAAAGGCGAACTAGTGAGGGTGGTGTGGTGTCGGCGCGCACACGTTCGACGTCACACTCCGCAGACTACCGCTCACAGCCCGAAGCGACGCTGGAGGTCTCCCAGCTGTCCGGGAAGGCGCGGTGTGCCGGCTTGCTGTGAGGGACCCATGTGTGCCCCGCCGCCACCGGGCACGCCGGGCTCCGGTGGAACCGCCCCCGTGGCCTGCTCGGCCATGAGGGTTTCCGAGGACTGGAGCAGGACCGTGCCGGCCCCCACGAACTCGAACTGGTGCTCCTCCCCGGAGGCCCCGCCGAGGCCTGTCATTGCACGTAGACCGCCCATTACGCCCCTCAGATAACCGTGGTCGTAGTGGTGGCACGGCGACGGGCAGTCGGCCCAGCCGACGAGTGCCTGCGGGTCCACCCGGATCGGCGGTTCCATGAACACCACCGGACCGTTAGATGCGGCCACGAACTTTCCGGTTCCGATGAGTGTCAGAAAGCCCGGCACAATCGATTGCTTGAGCGCGAGACTTGGCTGAAAAGCGAGCAGATTGCCCGAGCGAATGGTCAGGTTGCCGTCGTCCAGGTCGTACGAGTTCACGTCAAACGCCCGGTCGGCGAGGAGCATCTTGCCCGAGCCCTCCGCCACGACCCAGTCGCTCGCATGCAGTGGCGAATGAAAGGAGGTACGGACAAGGCGGTCGAGCCTGCCGTGCCCGATGCCGTTGAACTCCATCGAGCCGTAGTAGGCGATCATCTTCCCCTTCTGCAGGAACCACTGGCTCCCCTTGAGCTCCACGCAGAAGGTGTACTTGTTGACGTTGTCGTCCACCGGCAGCGTCATCGGGTCGAAGACCGTCGGGCCGCCCGGAGTCCCGTACGCGCTCACAGCTTCTCCTCCGAGGCCTGGACATACACCGCGCCGTTGCCGCTGAGCTCCAGCTGGAAGGCCTCGCCGGAGCCGCGTCCCACCATGTCGCGCCAGCCGAGCGCCGCGGACAGCTTGTTGCGTACGTCGCCGTGGTGGGCGACGTACGCCTGTGGGTCGACGTGCACCGGCCGCTGGGGGGTGATCGGGAGCTCGAAGACTCCGCCGTGGGCCATCACGGCCACCGAGCCGTGTCCCTTGAGGGTGGTCGTGAACAGCCCCTGGCCGGTGACCTGGCCGCGGACCATGCCCATGACCCCGCCCTGCGAGCCCATGAACATCGTGCCCTGCTGGAGCGTGCCCTCGAAGGCGAGCAGCCGGTCCGCCTCCACGTAGAGGGTGTCGCCGGTGAGGTTGATCACCTGGACGTGGTGACCGCCGTGCCCGAACATCACCGTGCCGTTGCCCTCGACGCTCATCAGGGGCGTGGCCTCGTTCGCGACCCGGCGCCCGATCATCGACATGATCCCGCCCTGGCCGCCCTGGATGTTGGGCGTGAAGGACACCTCGCCCTTGTAGGCGAGCATCGCGCCGCGCTGACTGAACAGCCGTTGGCCGGGCAGCACCGTCGCCTCGACCATCTTGGAGTTGATCTCACGGAAGGGCATGTCACACATCCCCCGCGATCGTGTTCCGCTCGCTCGGCTGTACGTACACCAGCCCGTCCCCCTCGAACCGGATCTGGAAGGCCTCGCCGCCGCCCTCTCCGAAGAACGTGCGGAACGTCACACCGGACTGGAAGGACTGCCGCAGATTCCCCTGGTGCGCGATGTACGCGCCGGGGTCGACGGTCAGCGGGTACTGCGCGCTCACCCGCAGCACCACCGCCGGGCCGTCCGACATGATCGCCGCCTGGCCGTGGCCCTCGACGGTCGTCGTGAACAGCCCGTTGCCCTGGGAGGCGCCGCGCAGGCCGGTGAAGGTCGTGCCGGTCCTGAGGCCGGCGTCGGTCGCGAGCAGATTGCTCGACTCCACGTACAGCTTGTCCCCCTGGAGACTCACGAGGTTGATCTCGGAGGCCCGGTCCGCGAACCAGCACGTCCCGTGCCCCTTCACCTCCATCACGGTCATCTGCTCACCGGTGAGCCGCCGGGTCACCATGCCCCTCAGGCCCTCACCGCCGCCGGTCATCTTCTTGAAGGCCATCTGCCCGTCGTACGCGACCATCGAGCCGTTCTTCGCCTTCACGGCATCCCCGGTCATGTCGACGGCCAGCACCTTGCTGCCTTGAAGTCGAAACATCGCCACGCTGCGAAAGGTAGCCGTCGGGCGGGTGCGGCGCACAGGGCCCGTGGGTGGAGACGCACCCTGAGCGCACCCCTAGGGGAACCGTTTGCCACAATGGGCGGACGCTTGTGCTTCCGTTCACAAAGAGCGATCCGTCTCCCACCGAAGGTGACCCGTGGACATCAAGACCGCCACTGCCCTCCGCCGCCTGCGCCTCGTCTCGGCTCCCGAGGCCGTGTCCTTCCTCCTCCTGCTGGTCTGCTCCGTGCTGAAGCGGACCACGGACTTCAACGCGGTGCCGGTGATGGGCATGGTCCACGGCGTCCTGTTCATCCTGTACGTGATCTTCTGGGCCGACGCCTGGAACCGTACGAAGTGGGACAAGAAGACCGCGGGCCTCTACTTCCTGCTCTCCGTCCTGCCCACCGGTGGCTTCTTCGCCGAGCGCAAGCTCAAGCGCGCCGCCGAGGACGCCGTCATCGCCTCTCGCGCCCGCCAGGAAGGAATCGTCAACGCATGATCGTCGCCTTCTCCGTGACGCCGCTGGGCGTCGGCGACGACGTGGGGGAGTACGTCGCCGACGCCGTCCGCGTCGTCCGCGAGTCCGGTCTGCCCCATCGCACCGATGCGATGTTCACGAGCATCGAGGGCGAGTGGGACCAGGTCATGGATGTCGTCAAGCGCGCCGTCGCCGCGGTCGAGGAGCGGGCGCCGCGCGTGTCCCTGGTCCTCAAGGCGGACATCCGCCCCGGGGTGACCGACGGTCTCACCGCCAAGGTGGAGACGGTCGAGCGGTACCTCGCCGACTAGGGGCTGTTGCGAAAGTGGATCTTGTTCGTTGATGATCATGTCTTGTGGGACGTGGGGATCTGACGAACGGCCAGTGGGCCCGACTTGAG
>NZ_JBFBBE010000050.1:0-67880 GCF_040682555.1 Streptomyces sp. NPDC051172 | reverse complement strand
TCTACCAGCGGTCCCGTTCGTCATTCACCGCAGGGCCAGCACGCCCACCCGCGCCTGGACAGCGCCCCAGCCAGCCTTAACTTCCCGGCCTTGGCGCAAGGAGGCATGCGCGTCAAAAAATCCCAGGCGCCCGTCCGGCCGCCACCGCTACGCTGGCCGCATGTCCACGCCCCGAATCTCCTAGCTACAGGACCCGCTTTCACGCCACCCGTGTGTCCTCTTTGCTTGCTTCGGAGCGTTTCTCATGATCACCGTTCGTGATGTCGACGTGCGCGTCGGCGCCCGTCTGCTGCTGTCCGGCATCTCCTTCCACGTTTCCCCCGGCGACCGCATCGGCCTGGTGGGCCGCAACGGCGCCGGAAAGACCACCCTGCTCAGCACCCTTGCCGGCACGCTGCGTCCGGCCGCAGGGACCGTCGCCCGTACCGGTGCGGTCGGCCACCTGCCGCAGGACTCGCGAGCAGCCGACGCGGCGGTCACGGTCACCGACCGCATCCTGTCCGCGCGCGGCCTCGACGAGGCCGTACGCGACCTGCGGTGTGCCGAGGCGGCGATGGCCGACGGGTCGGAGCGGGCGATGGACGCCTATGTGCGGGCGGAGGCCGAGTTCGAGGCCCGTGGTGGGTATGCGGCGGAGGCCGAGGCGGCTCGGATCGCCGCCGGGCTCGGCCTGCCGGACGACCTGCTCGGCCGGCCGCTCGGTGCGCTGTCGGGCGGGCAACGCCGCCGGGTGGAACTGGCCCGCATCCTGTTCGCGGACCACGGCACCCTGCTGCTCGACGAGCCTACGAACCACCTGGATGTGGACGCGATCGCGTGGCTGCGCTCGTTCTTGAGGAGCCATCACGCGGGGATGGTCCTGATCAGCCACGACACCTCCCTGCTCGCCGACACCGTCAACCGGGTCTTCCACCTGGATCCGCAGCGCGCCGCGATCGACGTACACAACACCGGCTGGGACACCTACCTCGCCCAGCGTGCGGCCGACGAGCGGCGGCGGGCGCGGGAGCGGGCAGGCGCGGAGCGCAAGGCGGCGTCGCTGCACACGCAGGCGAACAAGATGCGCGCCCGCGCGTCGACGGCGGTGGCCGCGAAGAACATGGCCCGGCGGGCCGACCGCCTGCTGGCCGAGCTCGAACCGGTGCGGCGCGCGGACAAGGTGGCCCGCATCCGACTGCCCGAGCCCGCACCGTGCGGGCGGATCCCGCTGGGTGCGATCGGCCTGACGAAGTCGTACGGCGGTCAACAGGTCCTCAGCAGCGTGGATCTGTCGGTCGAGCGGGGCAGTCGTCTGGTGGTCCTCGGGCCCAACGGGGCCGGAAAGACCACCCTGTTGCGGATCCTGGCCGGTCAGGTCGCGCCCGACGGCGGCAGGCTGGTGCCCGGGCCCGGGTTGCGGCTCGGCTACTTCGCTCAGGAACACGACACGCTGGACGCCGAGTCGACGGTCGGCGCCCATCTCGCGTCGGCCGCGCCGCACCTGACGGACGGCGAAGTCCGCGGTGTGCTGGGCTCGTTCCTGTTCAGGGGGGACGACGTCCACAAGCGCGTCGAGGTCCTGTCCGGCGGGGAGAAGACCCGCCTCGCCCTGGCCGCCCTGGTCCACTCCGGCGCGAACGTGCTGCTCCTGGACGAGCCCACCAACAACCTGGACCCGGCCTCCCGCGCCGAGGTCCTGGCCGCGGTGGGCACGTATCCGGGCGCGATCGTCATGGTCACCCACGACGAGGCCGCCGTCGCGGCGCTGCGCCCGGACCGGGTGCTGCTGCTGCCGGAGTCCGAGGAGGACCTGTGGAACGAGGACTACCTGGAGCTGGTGGTGTCCGCCTGAAGTCCCGTTCCCGGGCCGTCAGTTGTCGCGGTACGCCTCCAGCAGCCGCAGCCACACCTCGCTGATCGTCGGGAACGACGGCACCGCGTGCCAGAGCCTGCTGATCGGGACCTGGCCGGCGACCGCGATGGTCGCCGAGTGGATGAGTTCGCCGACGCCGGGGCCGACGAAGGTGACTCCGCGCAGGATCTCCTCGTTCAGGTCCACGACCATGCGGGCGCGGCCGCGGTAGCCGTCGGCGTACAGGCCGGCACCGGATGCGGAGGTCATGTCGACGTCCACGGCCCGTACCCGGTGGCCGGCCTGTTCCGCCTCGGCGAGGGAGAGGCCGACGGCGGCCGCCTCCGGGTCGGTGAAGACGACCTGGGGTACGGCGTGGTGGTCGGCGGTGGCGGCGTGGGCGCCCCAGGGGTCCGACTCCAGGAGCGGAACGCCGGAGGCGCGGGCGGCGATGGCGGCGCCCGCGATGCGGGCCTGGTACTTGCCCTGGTGGGTCAGGAGGGCGCGGTGGTTGACGTCGCCGACCGCGTAGAGCCAGTCGGTGCCGGTCACACGCAGGCTGTCGTCGACCGGAAGCCAGCTGCCCGGCTCCAGGCCCACCGTGTCCAGTCCGATGTCGCCGGTCTTCGGGCGGCGGCCGGTGGCGAAGAGGATCTCGTCGGCCTCGATGCGGTCTCCCTGGTCGGTCAGCACCACGACCGTGCCGTTCTCGCGAGTGACCGACTCGACCGAGGTGCCGGTGCGGACGTCCGCGCCGGCCTCGGTGAGGGCCTCGGCGACCAGTTCCCCGGCGAAGGGTTCCATGCGGCCCAGCAGGCCCTTGCCGCGGACCAGGACGGTGACCTGGGAGCCGAGGGCCTGCCAGGCGGTGGCCATCTCGGTGGCGACCACTCCCCCGCCCACCACGACCAGACGGCCGGGCGCCTCCTGCGCGCTGGTGGCGTTCCGGCTGGTCCACGGCTTGACGTCGGCCAGACCCGGCAGGTCGGGCAGTACGGCGTCGGTGCCGGTGCAGACGGCGACGGCGTGCCGGGCGGTGAGCACCTTCTGTCCGCCGTCGGAGCCGGTGACGGTCACCGTGCGCGGGCCGGTCAGGCGGCCGTGGCCGCGGTGGAGGTCGGCGCCGATGCCGTCCAGCCAGCCGGCGGCGCCGTCGTCGTGCCAGTCGGAGGTGTAGTAGTTGCGGTGCGCGAGGACCGCGGCGGCGTCGAGGGGGCCCTGCACCGACTGGCGCAGGCCGGGCACCCGGCGGGCGTCCGCGCGGGCGATGACCGGGCGCAGCAGGGCCTTGCTGGGGATGCAGGCCCAGTACGAGCACTCGCCGCCGACCAGCTCGCTCTCCACGACCGCGGTGGACAGGCCGGCCGCGCGGGTGCGGTCGGCGACGTTCTCCCCCACGGGGCCGGCCCCGAGCACCACGACGTCGTACGCGATGGTTTCCGTTTCCGTCATGGGGTCAGTCTGGTGGGTGGTGTGGCCTCAGGCCACAGGGGTAGGGGCGCGGAATACGTGACCGGCCGGCCGCGTTGTGCCGACGGCTTCGCCCCGACAGCAGGAAGAGGGATTTCAGGTCATGAGCAGCACCGTGGAGCTCACCAAGGAGAACTTCGACCAGACGGTCACGGACAACGACTTCGTCCTGATCGACTTCTGGGCGTCGTGGTGCGGGCCGTGCCGTCAGTTCGCGCCGGTCTACGAGAAGGCGGCCGAGGACAACCCGGACCTGGTGTTCGGCAAGATCGACACCGAGGCGCAGCCGGAGCTGGCCGCGGCCTTCGGTATCCAGTCGATCCCGACGCTGATGATCGTCCGCGACCAGGTCGCGGTGTTCGCGCAGCCGGGCGCGCTGCCCGAGGCCGCCCTGACGGATGTCATCGGCCAGGCCCGCAAGCTGGACATGGACGAGGTCCGCAAGGCGGTCGCGGAGCAGCAGGCGCAGGCCGAGCAGAACGGCCAGTAGTCACCCGGATCAGAACGGGTACGGCGCCACGTCACCGCGCACCGTCGTCCAGCGCACGTCGGTGAAGGCCTCCAGGTTGGCCTCGCCGCCGAAGCGGGCGCCGGTGCCGGACGCGGCGATGCCTCCGAAGGGGGCCACGGCCTCGTCGTTGACCGTCTGGTCGTTGATGTGGACGATGCCGGTCGGGATGCGTTCGGCGAGGTCGAGGCCGCGAGCCGTGTCGCGGGTGACGATGCCCAGGGACAGGCCGTACTCCCCCGCCGAGGCCAGGGCTGCCGCCTCGTCGGCGGTGGCGAAGGACCGTACGGGAGCGACCGGGCCGAAGACCTCTTCGGCGTAGGCGGGGCTCTGGTCGTCGACGCCCGCGAGAACCGTCGGCCGGTAGAAGAGGCGGTCGTGGGTGCCGCCCGCGGCCAGTTTGGCGCCGCGGGAGGTGCTGGCCTCGACCAGGCCGTGCACCTTGGCGAGCTGGTTGTCGTCGATGATCGGGCCGAGGTGGACCTGCTCGCGGTGCGGGTCGCCGACGGCGAGGGAGTCGGCCTTGGCGGCGAGGCGCTCGACGTACTCCTCGTAGAGTGACTGGTGCACCAGGTGGCGGCCGGTCGTCATGCAGATCTGGCCCTGGTGGAAGAACGAGCCCCAGGCGGCCGTGGAGATCACCGCGTCGAGGTCGGCGTCCTCGAGGACGACCATGGCGGAGTTGCCGCCGAGTTCCAGGTGGACGCGCTTGAGGTGGCGGCCGCCCGCCTCGCCGACCGCGCGGCCCGCTGCCGTGGAGCCGGTGAAGGAGATGACGGGGACCTTCGGGTCGGCGACCAGCGCCTGGCCGACGTCCGGGCCGCCCGGCAGGACGTGCAGCAGGTTCTCGGGCAGGCCGGCCTCGGCGAAGACCGCGGCGAGGGAGAGCCCGCCGCAGACCGCCGTGCGCGGGTCCGGCTTCAGCACGACCGCGTTGCCCAGCGCGAGGGCCGGGGCGACCGAGCGGATCGAGAGGATCAGCGGGGCGTTGAAGGGGGAGATCACGCCGACCACGCCGACCGGGATGCGTCGCGTGTACGACAGCCGGGGTGCCTCGCTGGGCAGGATCTGTCCGGCCGGGCGGGAGGCGAGGGCGGCGGCCTCGTAGCACTCCTGGGCGGCGACGTGCAGCTCGAATTCGGCCTTGCCGGGGATGGAGCCGGACTCGCGGACGAGCCATTCGCGCAGCTCGTCGGCGTGCGCGGCGAACAGGTCGCCGGCCTTGCGCAGGACGCCGGCGCGGACGAAGTGCGGGACGCGGGCCCACTCGGTCTGAGCGGTGCGGGCGGCCTCGGCGGCCGTGCCGACGTCCTCTGCCGAGGCGAGGGTGACGGTCGCGAGGGTGTCCCCGGTGGCGGGCTCCGTCACGGCGTATTCCGGTCCCGACAGGTGTCGGGGCTGCCAGGTCTTCGGGTCGAGCAGCGGCATGACGGCTCTCCGTTTCGTCACCGGCGGGACTCAGGTCGTCAGCGGAAGTCCCGTGTAGTTGGCGGCCAGTTCGGCGGCCGCGTGGCGGGATGCGGCGATCCGGCGCAGACGTGTCAACTGCAGGCGGTTCTCGAACGCATCCCCATCTGGTTGAGCATGCAACATCTTAGTCATGTCGTAGGAGAAGCGCGTGGCCTGCCACACTCGTGCGAGGCAGATCTCCGAATAGGTGTCGAGGAGTTGCTCGGATCCGCTGCGGTGCAGCTCGGCGAAGGCGCGGGCGAGGACACGTACGTCGGAGACGGCGAGGTTGAGGCCCTTGGCCCCGGTGGGCGGCACGATGTGGGCGGCGTCGCCGGCCAGCAGCAGCCTGCCGTGGCGCAAGGGTTCGTGGACGTAGCTGCGCATCGACGTCACGGACTTGGCGGTGATCGGGCCGCGGTGCAGGGTCCAGTCGGCGTCGACGGCGAAGCGCGCGGCGAGTTCCTCCCAGATGCGGTCGTCGGGCCAGTCGTCGGGGTCGGTGTGGTTCGGGACCTGGAGGTAGAGGCGGGACAGGTGCGGGGAGCGCATGCTGTGCAGGGCGAAGCCGCTCTCGCCGCGGGCGTAGATCAGTTCGTCGCAGGACGGTGCCACGTCGGCGAGGATGCCGAGCCAGGAGTACGGGTAGTCGTGCGCGTACGAGCGGCTGCTCGCGGCGGGGAAGGTGTCGCGGGAGATGCCGTGGAAGCCGTCGCAGCCGATCACCCAGTCGCAGGTCAGCGTCTGCTCGCGGCGCTCGTGCAGGAAACGCACGACGGGCGAGGCGCTCTCCGGCTTCTCGATCGCGAGGGCCTCCGCCTCGAACAACAGGGGTGGCCCGTCGGTCAGTTGGAGGGCGACGAGGTCTTTGACGATCTCGGTCTGGGCGTAGATGGTGACGGTGCGGCCGCCGGTGAGGGCCGGGAAGTCGATGTGGTGGCGTTCGCGGTCGAAGCGCAGCTCGATGCCCTGGTGCACCAGGCCTTCGGCGTTCAGGCGGTCGGCGACGCCTGCCTCGCGCAGGGCGTCGACGGTGCCCTGTTCCAGCATTCCGGCGCGCTGACGGTGCTCGACGTACTCGCGGGTCCTGGCCTCCAGGACGACGCAGTCGATGCCCGTGCGGTGCAGCAGCCGGGCCAGGAGCAGCCCGGCGGGGCCGCCGCCGATGATGCCGACCGTCGTGCGCATGGGCGCCTCCCGGGGGTTCAGCTGGAGTCGCGGTGGACCACCGTGGCTCCCAGCACCTTGTGCGTCTCGGGCGCGGCACCGGGGTTGCGGACCGCGCGGTCGACCAGTTCGGCGAGGTCGCGGCCGGACGGCAGCTCGATGTGGACCGTGCTCAGCCGGGGCCTGAGCAGCCGGCCGAGCATGAGGTCGTCGGCGCCGATCACGGCCGTGTCCTCCGGGATGCGCACCCCCGTGTCCTGCAGGGCGCGCATCAGCAGCATCGCGTACTCGTCGTTGTACGCGAACACGGCGTCCAGGTCGAGCTCGCGCCAGCGGGCGGCGAGGCGCGCGGCGGATTCCTCCTCGTAGCCGAGGGGCAGTTCGGTGACGGTGGCGTCGATGGCGCGCAGGGCGCGGCGCACTCCGTCGAGGCGGGGCAGGGAGAAGGACTCCAGGCCGTCCTCCTCGGGCACGACGACGCCGATGCGGCGCCGGCCGCGGTCGAAGAGGTGGCTGCCGGCGCAGTGGCCGACGGCCTCGTGGTCCATCAGCAGGGCGTGGGCGCCGTCGACGGAGTCGGGGCCGAGGGTGACGACGGCCCGGGCGCCGGAGCGCTTGAGCAGGGTCACGCCCTGTGGAGTGAGGGAGCCGGGGCCGGGCACCAGGACGGCGACCGGGCGCAGTTCGGCCCAGGCGCGGGCGGCCTCGTCGCCGTGCACGCCTACGGAGCCGTACTGCACGACCGTGTAGTCGAGGCGGCCCAGCGCCCACTGCAGCTCGCTGATGAACTGGCTGTAGAGGGGGCCGACCGGGAAGCTCGGCGCGGGCATCAGGACCATGCGGCTGTGTCCGGCGCGCAGGCTGCGGGCGGCCGCGTGCGGCACATACCCCAGTTCCTTGGCGGCCTCGTGGACACGGCGGCGCGTGGGCTCGCTGATCCGTACGGCGCCGGCGTTGTTGAGGACGTAGGAGACGGTCGCGCGCGAGACGCCGGCCAGGCGGGCCACATCTGCGCTCGTGGGCACGGAGCGCGGTGCGGGCGACGAGGACGCGGGCGTTTTCGGTATCTGCACCATGACGTACGGCATCTTTGCAGAACCTGTGGCCGAGACCACAGGCGGGGCGTCACCGACCGCGGCCGAGCGGGACTCAGCAGGGCGGGCCGCTGCGGGTGACGCGGTCGACCAGGTCGATCCAGCCCTTCTCCAGGCGCTCCAGGGGCATGCCGCACTGCTCGGTCAGATGGTGGATCAGGGCGGGATCGAGATAACCCATAAGAGTCTGGGCGAGGAGTTCGCAGTCGGCGTCCGGGGCGATCTGCCGCAGCAGGATCGTGACATGTGTGTGCAGCGCCCTGATCGAGGGGTGGGCGAAGCGGCGGGTGGATTCCGGCTGGGCGGCCAGTTGCAGGTCCAGCTGCTCGACCGAGCGATACAGCACCGCCACCCCGAACGCGCGCAGCCGCTCGATCGCCGGCGCCCCGGGGCCCAGCGGCGGCGGTCCGCCGAGGAAGTCGGCCTGCAGCTTCCTCGACGAATGGTCGAGCAGCGCCGTCAGCAGCCCGGTGCGGTCGCCGAAGCGGCGGAAGACGGTGCCCTTGCCCACATTGGCCGCCGCGGCGACCGCCTCCATGGTGACCCCGGCCGCCCCGTGCTCCGCGATCAGCCGGGTGGCCGCCTCCAGCAGCCGGGCCCGGTTGCGGGCGGCGTCGGCGCGCAGGCACGGCTCGTCCCCGGCGGAGCTGAGCTGCAGCAACTCAGGCTCGCCGGTGGGCTCTTGAGGCCTCGGGAAGGGCGGCAGCGTGGCGGACATGAAGACAGCGTAAAGCATCGGGAACAAAACTGGACCGCGGTCCGGTTAGGGTGCTACAACAATAAACGGACCTTGGTCCGGATCGTAACGGCAATGTTTCAGCATCCTCTGGAGTACTCCATGTCTGTTCGCATCCTTGCGCTCGTCGGCAGCCTTCGCGCCGGTTCGCACAACCGCCAGCTCGCCGAGGCGGCCGTCAAGCTCGCCCCTGAGGGCGCGGACGTCGTGCTGTTCGAGGGCCTGGCCGAGATCCCCTTCTACAACGAGGACATCGACGTCGAGGGCAGCGTCCCGGCCGCCGCCACGAAGCTGCGCGAGGCCGCGCAGGACGCCGACGCGTTCCTGTTCTTCTCCCCCGAGTACAACGGCACCATCCCGGCCGTCCTCAAGAACGCCATCGACTGGCTGTCCCGCCCCTACGGCGCCGGCGCCTTCGGCGGCAAGCCGGTCGCCGTGGTCGGCACCGCCTTCGGCCAGTTCGGCGGCGTGTGGGCGCAGGACGAGACCCGCAAGGCCGTGGGCATCGCCGGCGGCAAGGTGCTGGAGGACGTCAAGCTCTCCATCCCCGGCTCCGTGGTCCGCTTCGCCGAGACCCACCCGGCCGACGACGCCGAGGTCGCCGCGCAGCTGACCGAGGTCATCGCCCGCATCCACGGCCACGCGGACGAGGCCGCTGCCGCCTGAGTCGGCGCAACCTGCAGCAGAACCTGAAGGGCCGGAGCAAAAGCTCCGGCCCTTGTGTGCGTCAGGTCCGGATGTCGGCCACTTCCGTGTCAGGCCACGGCCGAGGGTGCCAGTTCGCGCAGTTCCTCCAGTGCGGCCGCGACCGCGGGCCGTTCCCGGGCGCCCCGGCGGGTGCAGGTGAGCAGCTTGCGGTGCGGGTTGCCGGTGCAGCGCACGCGGGTGATCGGCAAGTGCCCGGTCAGCTGGGCCAGCCGTGGGATCAGTGCGACGCCCAGGCGGCTCGCGACCAGGTGGGCCGTGACGTTCCAGTCCAGCGCGTGATGGACGATGCCCGGGCTGAACCCGGCCTCGCCGCAGGCGGACAGCACGTGCGGGCGACAGGGGCTGTCCGCCACCGGGGCGATCCAGTCCTCGTGCGCCGCGTCGGCCAGGTCGACGCGCGCACGCCCGGCCAGCGGGTGGTCCTCGGGGACGACGAGGTCGAACGGGTCGTCCAGGAGCGGCTGCTGGTCGAAGCGGGCGTCGCCAAGAGGCGGGTTGTGCGGGGTGGCCTCGACGACGGCCAGGTCGGTGTCCCCCTCGAAGAGCAGGTCGAAGCTGTCGAGGACGCCGGCCTCCTGGATGCGCACGGAAAGCCGCGGATGGCGCTCGTGCAGCCGGACCGCCATCGGCGCCAGCAGCACCGAGATGGCCACCGGGAACCCGCTCACGCGCAGCGGCCCGGCAGGAGCGTGTTCGGCGCGCAGGTCCATCTCGGCCTGCTCCCAGCGGGCCTGGATCGCGTCCGCATGCGCGAGCAGGCTCTCGGCGGCCGGGGTGAGCCGCACCCCGCGGCCCTGCGGTTCCAGCAGGTCGACACCGAGGTCACGGGCGAGCTGGCGGATCTGCTGGGAGGCCGCGGACGTGGTGAAGTGCAGGGCGCGGGCGGCCGCGGTGACCGTGCCGTAGTGGGCCACCGCCCGCAGCACGTGCAGTCGGCGCAGGTCAATCATGAAGCCCAGGCTTCAAGGTCGGGTCCACAAAGTCAACCTGGACGTGTACGGATGCTGCGCTGCACCCTGGCTGTGTCGCGACGGTCCACCAGTCAGGACGTACGAGGAGTTGCCATGACCAGCACGACCGGCACCGGCTGCCCGCACTGCGGTTGGCCGGACGACGCCGAGCCCTTCCAGGTGGTGTCGAGGCACAGCACCGCGGCGGGCCGCACGGAGTGGACGCGTTGCGGCTGCGGCTCGCTGCAGGTCCGGGTGGTCGACGGCTGCGGGATGCGCGTCGTCTCGCGCAGTGGTCCCGCGGAGCCTCACTCCAGCCCGGCCAGCCGTTGAACGGCCGGGGCCGCGAAGCTCTCGATCCACGCCGCGGGCTCCCCGAGACGCGGCACGAGGATCACGGTGTCCAGGCCGAGCTTGGTGTAGCCCGAGATGTCCCGCGTGAAGGCGTCCAGGTCGCCGGCCGTGGCCGACTCGCCCATGTAGGCGACCGTCTTCCGGATCCGGTCGTAGTCGCGCCCCTCGGCCTCGCAGTGCCCACGCAGCACGTCGAGCTTGTGGCGGACCTCCTCCGGCGAGGTCGCGAACAGGTTGCAGGCATCGCCGTACCGGGCGACCAGGCGCAGGGTCTTCTTCTCGCCCCCGCCGCCGATCATGATCTCGGGGTGGGGGCTGCTGACCGGCGCCGGTACACACAGGGTCTCGGCCAGTTCGTAGTGCTTGCCCTCGAAGGGGCCGTTGGCCTGCGGGTCCCACATCTGCAGACAGATCCGCAGTGTCTCCTCCAGCCGTTCGAAGCGCTCGGCGAGCGGCGGGAACGGTACGCCGAGGCCTTCGTGCTCGCGGTCGTACCAGGCCGCGCCGATGCCGAGGGTGGCGCGGCCGCCGGACAGGACGTCAAGCGTGGTGGCGATCTTGGCGAGCAGGCCGGGATGCCGGTAGGTCACACCGGTCACCAGCGCCCCCAGCTGAACGGTGGAGGTGCGGCCCGCGAGATAGCCGAGGGTCGTGTAGGCCTCCAGCATGGGGTCCTCGGCACCGCCGTTGAACTCCATCTGGAAGTAGTGGTCCATGACCGACAGCCTGCTGATCCCGGCCGCCTCGGCCGCGGCGCCCGTCGCGGCGAGCTCGGCGCCGAGGGCGGGTCCTCCGCCGCTGTGGTTGAACCGGTTGATGTGTACGCCCACCCGCATGACCGTCTCCGTCCGCCTGGACCCTTGCCGTCCCCGGAGACGCTAGAACTTCGAGCGCTCTCGAAGTCAAGACGGCCCCGCCCTCAGCGTGTGAACCCGAGGGTGATCGACAGGCCGTGGCTGAGGTGGACCAGCTTCTTCAGCAGCCCGCCGATCAGGAAGTACAGCTGCCTTGCCCGCCGCCGCCATGTACATAGGTGCTGCTCCTGGTGCAGGTGGGGGATGTGACAGCGTTGTCGGCGAGCCATGCCCTTTCCACCCCTCGCAGGTGAACAGAGGGTCATGAGCGGATATCGGGCGGTCACCCGCCGTCCGGCGGGCAGATTCCGCCGGACGGCGGAGGTCCGTGCGGGGGCCGGGGCATGAATCATGTCGGCCAGAGCCGCCGCGCCGTGCGTGAGGAGACAGTCATGACCCTGGTCCCGCCCCCGTTCGATCCCGAACTTGCCGCAGCACTCGAGCTGATCAAGGACGCGATCCAACCCGGTCTCACCCTCGACGAGATCGACCTGGTGCGCCAGGGCCCGGGCATCGAGATGCTCGCCCAGCTCGACCTGACCGCGGACGGGTTCTTCGAGGTCGAGGACCGCACCGTGCCCGGCCCCGAGAACGCACCCGACATCTCCCTGCTGGTCTGCCGCCCCGCAGCATCGCCGACCGCCGGTCCGCGGCCCGTCGTCTACCACGTCCACGGCGGCGGCCTGGTCATCGGCAACAACAGGGTCGGTGTGGACGTACCCCTCGCGTGGGCGCAGCAACTGGACGCGGTCGTGGTGTCGGTGGAGTACCGGCTGGCACCGGAGCATCCCTATCCGGCGCAGATCGAGGACGTGTACGCCGGTCTGCTGTGGACGGCGGAGCACGCCGAAGAGCTCGGTGCCGACCCGGAGCGGATCGTGATCGCGGGCGCCAGTGCGGGCGGCGGGCTGAGTGCGGCGCTGGCCCTGCTGACCCGGGACCGCAAGGGCCCGCGGCCGCTGGGCCAGGTGCTGATGTGCCCGATGCTGGACGACCGCAACGACAGCCCGTCCACGTACCAGATGGCGGGCCTCGGCCTCTGGGACCGCACCGCCAACGAGACCGGCTGGACGGCGCTGCTGGGCGAGGAGCGCGGCGGGGCGGACGTACCGCCGTACGCCGCGCCCGCCCGCGCCGAGGACTTGTCCGGCCTGCCCCCGGCCTTCCTCGACGTCGGTTCCGCGGAGACCTTCCGCGACGAGACGGTGGCCTACGCCTCCCGGATCTGGCAGGCCGGCGGAGTGGCCGAGCTCCATGTGTGGCCGGGCGGCTTCCACGGCTTCGACGGCTTCGCCCCCCAGGCAACGCTGTCCCAGGCGGCCCGGGCGGCCCATCTGGACTGGCTGCGGCGGTTGCTGGCGCAGTAGCGGGGGCGCGGGCGGCGGTCGGGAGTCCGGACGATATCGGCGAGGCCGGTGCGGCGGCCAAGGGGTTTCGGGCGACGTGGGCGTGGATCCCGGGCTGCTACCGGAGGGCGAACGACGCCCGGTGCAGCCAGGTGGTGCCGTCGTAGGCCACGAGGTCGACCGTGGGCACGCGAGCTGCGAAGGGGAGGGCGGGACGCAGGCCGGCCTCGATCTCGTCCAGTACGGCTTCGTCCTGGCCCTGGGCGACCGTGAGATGCGGATGGGGGTCGTACTTTCCGCCGTACGGCGGGGCTTCCGGCCAGCGCTCGACGACCGCCTCGGTGAGCCTGCGGAACGGAGCGTCGGGGGTGGGCGCGAGGTAGAGCACCCCGGGAAACCGTCCGGATTTCTCGAACCACACCTCGAAGGAGGGGTGGCGCCCGAAGATCTCGTCCAGGGCGGCGCAGGTCCCGGCGTCCACGAGGGAGGCGGGCAGGAAGGGGAAGAGCACTGTGACGTGGGCCGGTACACCGGATCGGGCCGCCGGGTCGAAACGGTCCCGCCACTCCCGGACCACCGCTTCCGCCTCGGGTACGGGTACGACGAGCGCCGTCTGCCCCGCTACGAAACGACTGGATTCCTCGTCTGCCATGCCATGGGTGTACCAGGCGGAAGGCGGAGAACGCGACCCGACACCCCTTGCGCACGCGCCCTACCGGCCCCCGCCGACAATTTCACAGATGCCCTATCCTGGACCGCAGACACTTCGGGACGGAGGACCCAGCCCATGACCGCGACGGATCCGGCACTCACCGCGCTCGCATCGAGCTGGTCCGCCCTGTCGCTGTTGCACGGCAGGATCGAGGCCCACATCGAGCGCGCCCTGCAGGCCGGGCACGATCTGAGCGTGCGCGAATACTCCCTGCTGGACGTGCTGAGCCGCCAGCACGACGGGGAGGGCGGACACCTGCAGATGAAGCAGGTCGCCGACGCGGTGGTCCTCAGCCAGAGCGCCACGACCCGGCTGGTCACGCGCTTGGAGGACCGCGGGCTCCTGACCCGCTACCTGTGCCCCACCGACCGGCGCGGCATCTACACCAACGTCACCGAGCCCGGCCTCCGGCTCCTGGAGGAGGCCCGTCCGACCAACGAGGCGGCCCTGCGCGAGGCCCTGGACGAGGCCGCCCAGAGCCCGGAACTCGCCCCGCTGGTCCAAGCCGTCGAGACGCTTCGCGTTCCTGCCTGACCTCCAGACCCCCGCCGCCGGAGTCGTCGCTGCGGGGGTTCTCCCATGCGCCAATACTTGCAGACACCTACTACCCGCCCCAGCCATTCGATGCGATTGCATCTATAGCGCGTCTGCAACTATTGTCGACGCCTGTAAGCGTTACGCGCAATCGCTTGGAAAGGTGGTTCCCATGCCTCTCGCCCTCCTGGCCCTGGCCATCGGGGCCTTCGGGATCGGCACCACGGAATTCGTGATCATGGGCGTGCTGCCCGAGGTCGCGGGTGACTTCGGTGTCTCCATCCCCACCGCCGGCTGGCTCGTCTCCGGCTACGCCCTGGGCGTCGTCTTCGGTGCGCCCCTGCTGACGGTCCTCGGCACCAAGGTCTCCCGCAAGAAGATGCTCATGTTCCTCATGGGCCTTTTCGTGGTGGGCAACATGCTGTCCGCGTTCGCACCCACCTTCGGCCTCATGCTCGTCGGCCGGGTGATCGCCTCCCTCGCGCACGGCGCGTTCTTCGGCATCGGCTCCGTGGTCGCGGCCGGCCTGGTCGCGCCGGAGAAGAAGGCGTCCGCGATCTCCCTGATGTTCACGGGCCTGACCGTCGCCAACGTCGTGGGCGTCCCGCTGGGCACCTACATCGGCCAGGCCGCCGGATGGCGGGTCACCTTCACCGCGGTCGCCGCGCTGGGCATCGCGGGCCTCGTCGGGGTGGCGAAGCTGGTGCCCGAGCTGGGCCGTCCGGAGTCCGGCACCATCCGTACCGAGTTCGCCGCCTTCCGCAATGTGCAGGTCTGGATCGCGATGGCGATGACGGTCCTCGGCTTCGGCGGGGTGTTCGCCGCGATCACCTACATCACGCCGATGATGACGGAGGTCGCCGGTTACTCGGCCGGTGCGGTGACCTGGCTGCTGGTGCTGTTCGGAGCCGGGATGTTCCTGGGCAACCTGGTGGGCGGCCGGTTCGCCGACCGTGCCCTCATGCCCATGCTGTTCACCGCGCTCGGTGCCCTTTCCCTGACACTGCTGCTGTTCACGGCGACCGCCCACAACAAGGTTCTCGCCGCCGTCACCCTGACGCTGATCGGTGCGCTGGGCTTCGCCTCCGTGCCCCCGCTGCAGAAGTGGGTGCTCGACCAGGCCTCGGCCGCCCCGACGCTGGCCTCCGCCGCAAACATCGGTGCCTTCAACCTCGGCAACGCACTGTCCGCCTGGCTCGGCGGTCTCGTCATCTCCGCCGGGCTCGGCTACACGGCGCCGAGCCGGGTCGGTGCCCTGCTGGCCGGCAGCGCGCTGCTCCTGTCCTTCCTGGCGGCCTTCCTGGACCGCCGCACCCGTCCGGCCGGCCGTGTCGTGGCCGCGTCCGCACCCGCCGAGCACATCCCGGCCGCCGCACGGCACTGATCCACCAACTCGCAAGGAACGCAACGAACATGCCCCCACCGTCGCCCTCGACAACGGCGTCGAGATCCCCCAGCTCGGCTTCGGCGTCTTCCAGGTCCCCGACGCCGGGACCACCTTCGCGGTGAGCGCCGGGTACCGCGGCATCGACACGGCCGCCGTCCACGGCGACGAGGCCGGAGTCGGCACCGCCCTCGCCTCCTCCGGCATCACCCGCCGGGAACTGTTCGTCACCACCCAGCTGCAGAACGCCGACCAGGGCCCACTCCGGGCCCGCGACCCGTACCGGGAGTTCTGGCAGGCCATCGAGAAGCTTGCGGGCGACGGCCGCATCCGCGCGGTCGGCGTCTCCGACGTGTTGATCCCGAAGTCCGTCCCACCCGCCCGCATACGCGAGAACATCGACGTCTTCGACTTCGCCCTCGGCGACGAGGAGGCGGCGCGATCGCCGTCATGGTCCGGGGGCTGCGC
This sequence comes from Streptomyces sp. NPDC051172, assembly GCF_040682555.1. Classification (NCBI taxonomy): domain Bacteria; kingdom Bacillati; phylum Actinomycetota; class Actinomycetes; order Kitasatosporales; family Streptomycetaceae; genus Streptomyces; species Streptomyces sp. NPDC051172. The sequence goes on along the minus strand of NZ_JBFBBE010000050.1, from coordinate 52,315 downwards.
ACCGGCCCCGACCGGGACACCCGCAACTGACCGTCACTGGGCCCATTTCGGGGTCCAGGTGTCGGCGTCCCGCCGGGCTGTGCCGAGGTGGGCGCGGAGCGAGGCCAGCGCCGGATGCAGGTTGTCGGCGCGCCAGATCAGCGAGTGCGGGTAGACGGGCGTCGGGTCGCGCACGGGGATGCGACGCAGGTCGTGGTCGGCCGGCCAGACCATGCGGGTCTGTACGCCGACGAAGGTCGCGAGCAGCGAGGAGTCGGCGATGGTGTCGAGGAGCGGTTCGGTGCCGAAGTCGGGACCGGTGACCTCGATGGTGAAGCCGAAGGCCGCGGCCAGGTCGTCGTAGTAGGCGGCCCATTCGGTGCCCGCGACGTTGCCGGGCATCCAGATCCGGTGCCCGGCAAGCTGGGCCGGGGTGACGGCGCGGGCCGAAGCGAGCGCGTGCCGGGGTCCGGTGAGGAGTTCGAGGGGCTCGTCGTGGACGCGGGCTGCCTCGATGCCCTCGGGCAGCTGCCGCGCGGGAAGCGTGAGAGCGCGGAAGGACGCGTCGATGGTGCCGGAGCGCACCGCGGAGATCGCCGCGTCGGCGTCGAAGAGCGTCACGACGTCGAGGGCCGAGTCGGGGTGGGCGCGGTGGAAGTCCCGGACCAGGTCGGCCGGGGCGAGCCGGCGGCCGATCACGTCGACGCGCAGGGCGCGACGACCGGGCCGTACGGAGGCGGCGGCGCGTTCCTCGGCCTGCAGGAGTTCGCGGGCGTGGGGCAGGAAGACCTGGCCGTCGACGGTGAGCTGGGCGCCACGGGCCGTGCGGGTGAACAACCGCGCGCCGAGGTCCTTCTCCAGCGCGGCGACCCGCTTGGACACGGCCTGCTGGGTGACGTCCAGGCCGAGGGCGGCCTCCCGGAACTGTCCCGCGTCGGCGACGGCCACGAAAGTGCGCACTGCGTCGATGTCCACGTGCACCTTTCTACAACGTCCGGTTGTCCGTCGGTCTACAACTTCCGGTTGTCGGGTGACCGGCGCGTCGGTTGTTTGCCCCGGCGCCGTGTGACCGGCTTTGATGTCGCCGGTCGGGATTCGAGCGGAGCGGGGAGGCCGGTATGCGGGGCGGGCGGGCGCTGGGGCGGCAGTTCGGGTGGCTGTGGGGGGCGTACGCCGTCAGCGCGGTCGGCACATGGCTCGCCTTCGACTCGTTCTCGCTGATCGCGGTGATCGTGCTGCATGCCGGGGCGACCGAGGTGGCGGTGCTGTCGGCGGCCGGGCTCGCGGTGGGGGCGGCGGTGGCGACGCCGCTCGGGCCGTGGATGGAGTTCCGTCGCAAGCGGCCCGTGATGATGTCCATGGATCTGGTCCGCTGTGGGGTGCTGCTGACCGTTCCGGTCGCGTTCGCGCTCGGCGCGCTCACCTTCGTACAACTTCTGGTTGTGTCGATCGTCGTCGGCGCGGCCGACATCAGCTTCACCGCGGCGAGCGGGGCCTTCGTCAAGTCGTTGCTGCCGCCGGAGGACCTGCTCGCTGCGAACGCGCGGTTCGAGGCGACCCAGTGGACGGCGACCATTCTCGGGCCGCCCTTGGGCGGCGCCGCGATGGGCCTGTTCGGGCCGGTGATGACCGTGGTCGCCAATGCGGTGAGCTTCCTGCTGTCGGCCGTCGGGATCCGCGCGATCGGCGGGACCGAGACGCATCCCGTACGGCCGGAGCGAGGGCGGGCGCCCGCCGGCAGCCTGCTCGAAGGATGGCGGTACATCCTGGGCCATCCGACGCTGCGACCGATGTTCTTCAACACCGTGCTGTACAACGCCCTGATCATGGTGTCGCTTCCGCTGCTCGCCGTGCTGATGGTCGGCGATCTCGGCTTCGCGGCGTGGCAGTACGGCCTGGCCTTCTCCGTACCCAGCGTCGGCGGCCTGATCGGCTCGCGGCTGGCGCGCCGGCTCGTGCCGCGGTTCGGAGAGCGCCGGGTACTGCTCGTCTCGGGGACGCTGCGCGCGTGCTGGCCGATCGGCCTCGCCTTCGTCGGGCCCGGCACGGCGGGGCTGGTGCTCGTCATGGTCGTGGAGCTGGGGGTGATCGTGTCCTGTGCCGTCTTCAACCCGGTGTACTCCACCATTCGGCTGCGGCAGACGGACACGGGCCGGGTGGCGCGCACGCTCTCCGCGTGGTCGGTCACCACCAAGGCGACGACCGCCGCGATGACCGCCCTGTGGGGCCTGCTGGCCGGCCTGACCGGCCCCCGCGCGGCGATCGCCGCCGCCGGCGTCCTTGCCCTGGCCACCCCGCTGCTGCTGCCCCGCCGTATCGCGGGCCCCGCGGAGATGGCTCAGCCGAGCGTCGGCGAAGCGGCCTGAGCCGTCGCCAGGACATGGATCCAAGGTGCTCCGATCCATCGGGTTCCGTGAGGAGTTGCCGCTCATCGCGGCGGGCAAGGTGGTGAAGGACCAACATCCAGTGGATCATCGCGCGGCGCAGGAACGCCTTGGCCGCGTACAGGATCTCGGTGTCGGGGAAGGCGTTTCGATAAGTGCGGCAACGGTCGCGGACCTCGGCCTCGTCGAGGACGTAGACGGGTGTGCCGAAGCGGTCGGCGATCTCGGCGAGCGGTACGCCGCCCACTGCCAGGTCGCCCGGCCGGAGCTCGGTGGTGGACGCAGGCCAGACCGAAAGGTCGCCGTCGACTGTGGTGACGGAACTGCCGTGAACGGTGGTCATGATGGCCTCCCTCTCAGCCGACGCGTACAGCGAACGCGGGAACGACGGGGCTCACCGGACCGGCCGCCCGGGCCGTGAACTGGGGATTCACCGTAATGGTGGTGACGCCGAGCGGTTCGGTCAGCGCGCGCAGAGCCGGCTCGGCGAGCCTGATCCACGGCTGCCCGGGCCCGAGCGCCGCGGTCAGCCGGCTCTCGGAGGTGAAGGCGACAGCCGTACGGTCGCCGAGAGGTGTGCGGAAACCACGCGTCACACACCCCGAAGGTCCCGGCCGGACGGGAACGAACAGGGGTCCGGCCGGGAACCGATCAGAGGGTTCCGGGTCTTCGCCACACAGGATCTCTGCCATGGAACGCCTCCAAGAGACGGGGGCCCGAGCGGGGTCCGGGCCGGGCAGGTGGCTGGGCGCCCCGAACGCGGGGAGGCGGAACGGGACGCACCCATGACGCTATGCCTGCCCGCCCCGGTGATCCGCCGGCTCATGACGCAACGCTGACGGGCATCGGGCAGACACTGACGTGGCGTTGACGCCGGCGGCGAGGGCCGGCTGGTTCTCAGCCCGACACGTCGTTGTGTACAAATTCCCACCAGGGTCCCGATGTCTGCTCCGACACATCGCCATGGTGCGCCAAGACACAGGTCATGGCGCTGACGACAGCGTTGACAGGGTCACGGATTTGGCCGTACAAATCCGAGCAGAGGCAGGTATCCAATCCCTGGGGGACCGTTGACCGTCGCCCGCGCCCTCGCCCAGTGGGCTCACGCGTACCGCGCGACGCCGGACGACCTGGCGCTCGCCGAGCGGGCCCTGGCCGTCGCGTCGGCCGCCCGTGCGCATCAGCGCGGCGTCACCGCTCCGCTGCCGGACGCGGCACGCCGGGCGGCCATGGCGCACGTACTCGACTTCGACGATCTGCACACCGACACCACCACGCACATCTCCGTGGTCACCGACCCGGCGGTGCTCGCGGCCGGCGGTGGCGCGCGGGCGTATCTCGCCGGTGCGGGAGTCATGGCACGGCTCGGGGCGATGCTCGGCCGGTGCCACCACGCGGCGGGCCGGCATGCAACCTGTACCGCGGGTGCCCCGGCCGCTGCGGTCGCGGCCGGGCTCGCCCCCGGCCTGGACGTGACGGGGCTCGCCACCGCGATGGCGCTCGCCGTGCCCGCCGCCGGCGGCGGGCAGGAGGCCTTCGGGGCCCACGGCAAGTCGCTGCAGGTCGGGTTCGCGGCCGAGGCGGGCGTACGGGCGGCACGGCTGGCGCGGGCGGGCGCCACCACCGATCCGCGGGTTCTGGAGGCCTGGCTGAAGCGGGTCGGCGGCCAGCCCGCCGCGGACTTCCCCGCGTCCCCGGCCGTCCCCCGAGGCCTGGCCGCCAAACTCTTGCCCTGCTGCTACGCCATGCAGCGGCCCATCGCCGCCCTGCGTGAGGTGCGCGACCAGGTCCGCGGTGTGGTCACCGCCGTCACCGTGACCACACCGGCGGGAACCGTCCATCCGCTCGTCGCTCGCGTCCACGCCGACCTGCTGCCGGGCGAGATCGGCTCCCTCCTCGACGGCCGGGTCTCCCCGCGCATCGCCCTCGCCGACGGCAGTGAGGTGCACACCGAGCCGGCGCTGCCGGACGGGCCGACGTGGACGAGCGCGGCCGAGGTGCTGCGGAAGCACTTCGCGTACATCCCCTACGAGGGCCAGGAGGCATGACGGTGCAGCAGCTTCCCCTGTCGGGCATCACGGTGGTCAGTCTGGAGCAGGCCGTGGCCGCTCCCTATGCCACCCGGCAGCTCGCCGATCTCGGCGCCCGGGTCATCAAGGTGGAGCGGCCGGGCGAGGGCGACTTCGCGCGCCGTTACGACACGACGGTGCACGGCCACTCCAGCTATTTCGTCTGGCTCAACCGCTCCAAGGAGTCCCTCACACTGGACCTGAAGGCCCCGCAGGGCATCGAGATCCTGCACCGACTCCTCGACGGCGCCGACGTGTTCGTACAGAATCTCGCGCCCGGCGCCGCCGGCCGGCTGGGTCTCGGCGTCGACGCACTCGCCGAGCGCTATCCGCGGCTGATCCCGTGCACGGTCTCCGGCTACGGCACGAGCGGGCCGTGGGCCGACCGCAAGTCGTACGACCTGCTGGTGCAGTGCCAGACCGGCCTGGTCTCGCTCACCGGAACCGCGGAGGAGACGGCGCGTGTCGGGATCTCCGTCGCCGACATCGCGGCCGGGATGTACGCCTACACGGGCGTCCTCACCGCCCTGTACACGCGGGCCACCACCGGCCGGACGCACCCGGTGGAGGTGTCCCTGTTCGAAGCACTGGCAGATTGGATGGGCCAGCCCGCGAACTACACGCGCTACGGCGGCAGTCAGCCCGCCCGGCTCGGCACCCAGCACGCCACGATCGCACCGTACGGCGCCTTCGCGACGGCCGACGGCAAGCAGGTGCTGTTCTCCATCCAGAACGAGCGCGAGTGGGCCGTCCTGTGCACGCACTTCCTCGGCCAGCCGGGGTTGACGAATGATCCGCGCTTCGCGACGGGCTCCGACCGTGTCGCACACCGCGACGACATCAACGCGATCGTCGCCGAGCGCTGCGCCCGCTCCGACGCCGAGGAACTCCTCAAGGACCTCGAGGACATCGGCATCGCCTGCGCCGGAGTCAACGACGTCGCCGCGTTCCTGGACCATCCGGTGCTGGCCGCCCGCGAGCGCTGGCGCGAGGTGGCCGTGCCCGGCGCGACGGTGCAGGCGCTGCTCCCACCGGCCGACCTCGCGGGCATCCCCGCGCGCATGGATCCCGTGCCGGCGGTGGGCGAGCACACGGACGCGATCCTCACCGGTCTCGGCCTCTCCCCCGACGACATCCGTGCGCTGCGCGCCGACGCCGTCATCTGACCCCCGAGATGTGGAGTTGCGCCCCATGAGCGTCCTGGACATCCTCTCCGACGACGAACGCCTCGTCGTCCGGACCGTGCGGGAGTTCGTCGACAAGGACGTCAAGCCCGTCGTCCGGCAGCTGGAGCACACCGACACCTATCCCGAGAACCTCATCGAGCGGATGAAGGAACTCGGCATCTACGGCCTGGCCATCCCGGAGGAGTACGGCGGCAACCCGGTCTCCACACCGTGCTTCGTACTCGTCACGGAGGAACTCGCGCGCGGCTGGATGAGTCTGGCCGGAGCGATGGGCGGGCACACCGTCGTCTCCAGACTCCTCGTGCTGTACGGCACGCAGGAGCAGAAGCAGCGGTATCTGCCGAGGCTGGCGACCGGGGCGGTACGCGCCACGATGGCGCTCACCGAGCCGGGCGGCGGCTCTGACCTCCAGGCGATGACGACGATCGCGCGCCGCGAAGGCGGGGAGTACGTGGTCAACGGGGCGAAGACCTGGATCACCAACTCCCGCCGCGCCGGCCTCATCGCGCTGCTGTGCAAGACCGATCCGGCCGCCGGCCCCCGCCATGCGGGCATCTCGGTCCTGCTCGCCGAGCACGGCCCGGGCCTCGTCGTCTCCCGCGATCTGCCCAAACTCGGCTACAAGGGCGTCGAGAGCTGCGAATTGTCCTTCGAGGACTACCGCGTACCGGCCGACGCCCTGCTGGGCGGCGAGGAGGGCCACGGCTTCGCCCAGATGATGAAGGGGCTGGAGACCGGGCGGCTGCAGGTCGCCGCCCGGGCGCTCGGCGTGGGGCGAGCGGCCCTGGAGGACTCGCTGCGCTACGCCCAGGAACGGGAGTCGTTCGGCAAACCCATCTGGCGCCACCAGTCCATCGGCAACTACCTCGCCGACATGGCCACCAAGCTCACGGCCGCCCGCCAACTGACCCTGTACGCGGCCCGGGAGGCCGACGCCGGGCACCGGGTCGACATGGAGGCGGGCATGGCGAAGCTGTTCGCCTCGGAGACGGCGATGGAGATCGCGCTCGACGCGGTACGGATTCACGGCGGTCACGGCTATTCGACGGAGTTCGACGTGGAGCGGTATTTCCGCGACGCGCCCCTGATGATCATCGGCGAGGGCACGAACGAGATCCAACGAAACGTGATCGCCGCGCAGTTGGTGGCAAGGGGCGGTCTGGATGGCTGAGCGACCGCAGCGGGAGAGCACGTACTCGCGGCTCGGGAGAGAGTTGCGGGCGGCGATCCTGCGGCACGACTACCCGGACGGGGTCCGGCTGCCCACCGAGGCGGAGCTGGCCGGGAACTACGGGGTGAGCCGGCAGACCGTGCGCCGGGCGTTCCAGGACCTCGTGGCCGAGGGACTGGTCTACCGCGTGCCCGGGCGCGGCACGTTCGCCACGCCCCGGGAAGAGCAGTACCTGCGGCAGTTCGGCTCGGTGGACGACCTGATGGGGCTGTCCATCGACACCCGTATGGACGTCGTCACACCTCTGCACCGACGGGTCGACGTCGACGCGGCCGGACGACTGGGCCTGAACACGGACCGGGTGCACAAGCTCGCTTTTCTACGGCTGCACGAGGACGTCGCGTTCTGCCACACGTCGGTCTGGCTGCCGCCCGCCGTCGGCCAACTGCTGCAGTCCGTCGATGAGTTGACGCTGCCAGGTACACCGAACGCCTTCACCGTCATCGGTCTGCTCGACCAGCGGCTGCCCGAACCGATCGCCGAGGCCGAGCAGAGCATCACCGTCGCCGAGGCCTCGCCGGAGATCGCCGAACACCTGGGCTGTGAACCGGGCCGCGCGCTGCTGCGCATCGACCGCGTCTACCAGACGGTCGCCGGTCAGCTCGTCGAACTGGCCATCAGCCACTTCCTGCCGGAGCACTACTCGTACCGCGTGCGGCTGCGGCGCAGCGGTCGGTGATGCCTACAGCTGCCTGTCCATGCCCAAGGATGTCTGCAAAGGAGAAGGCATCTTGAGCTTGAGGATCGTTGTCACTGTGAAGTACGTGCCCGACGCCACTGGCGACCGGCGCTTCGCCGATGACCTGACCGTCGACCGGGACGACGTGGACGGTGTTCACGACGGTTCTTCCTGCTCCGCGAGGTCCTTGATCGCGTCGAGGCGGCGGTCCCACTGGGCGGCGAGGGCGTTCAGCCAGCGGGTCGTGCGCTCCAGGGGCTTCAGGTGCGCTTCGTAGCGGACTTCCCGTCCGGTGCGGTGGCCGCGGACCAGGCCGGCGCGGTCGAGGACGGCCAGATGCTTGGCCACCGCCTGGCGTGTCACGGGCAGGGCTGCGGCGAGCGAGGTGGATGTCGCGCCGCCTTCACCGACGAGGGTGTTGAGGATCTGCCGGCGGATCGGGTCTGCCAGCGCCAGCAGGACGTCCTCGGGGGCCTGTTCGCCCTCCTGCGTGCCGGTCATGCCTTGGTGTGCTCGCACTGGGTGCGCAGGCGGTCGAGCTTGCCGGGCCAGTTCAGGCTGTTGGCGCGGTGGCGGTCGGCCGCCTCTTCGACCGGCAGCCCGAGGTGAGCGAAGCCGGTCTCGGTCATCGTGAGCCGGGTACCTGCCGTTGCCTCATCCGCAGTGAGGGTGAACTCGACGAGCGTGGCGTTGGCGTCCGCCGGTTCTTCGCCCGGGGCGCCCTGAGACCAGCGCCAGGAGAAGGTGTGCGGCGGCTCGACCGTCTCGATACGGGCAGGGATGGCACCGTGGACGCCGTGGTCGAACAGCAGCAGCCCGCCCGGTCGCAGGTCGATCTTCACGGGTTCCCCGTTGCCGAACCAGTCTCCCAGGAAGGCCGGTTCGGTCAGTACCGACCAGACCCGTTCCGCGGAAGCGTTGATCACGATGGTCCGTTCGATGGAGTCGGGAATCACGGCAACCTCGTCTCGTCCGAATGCGCTACCCAACGGTTGCACATCCATGCCCGCATACGCAACCACATGGTTGCGCATGCGGTCGGGCCGACGGCGTTTCGTGGCCGGCGCGCTCACCAGGGCGCGGGCCGCGTCACCACGGCAGAGGGCCGTTGACGTCGAAGAAGCCGCCGGTCGGGCCGTCAGGGGCGGTCTGCGCCATGCGCACGATGATCCGGGCGGCCTGCTCGACGGTCTGGGTGCCGGTGTTTCCGTTGAGGTCCGTCTTGGTGAAGCCAGGCTCGACGGAGTTGATCCGCATGTTCGGGAAGGCCTTCGCGAACTGCACGGTGAGCATGTTGACCGCGGTCTTGGACGTCGGGTAGGCGACGCCCGGGTAGAAGTGCGCGGGGTGGTCGGGGTCGGAGAGATGGGTCAGCGAGGCGAGGCCGCTGCTGACGTTGACCACCACCGGCGCGGCCGAGCGCTGCAGCAGGGGCAGAAAGGCGTGGGTGACGCGGACGACGCCGAAGACGTTCGTCTCGAAGGTGTTCCGCATCTGGTCGGCGGTCACGGTCTCGGCGGTGGGCACGCTGTTTCCCTCGCCACGGGTCTCGATCCCGGCGTTGTTGATCAGTACGTCCAGTCCGCCGTCGGCCTCGATGGCCTTGGCCGCGGCCTCGACCGTGGCGTCGTCGGTGACGTCGAGCAGGACGAAGCGTGCGCCCAGCTGTTCGGCGGCCCGGCGTCCGCGCTCGGCGTCGCGGGCCCCCACGTACACGGTGTGACCTGCGGCGATGAGCTGGCGGGCGGTCTCGTGGCCGATGCCCTTGTTGGCTCCGGTGATCAGTGTTGTCGTCATGCGTCCAGACTGCCCCGGGCCACCCCCATCAGCCAGGAGACCCGTCTTCCTGGGACTCGGAGTACCAGGCACATGCGCGGACCGCGGTGTTCACTGGGGGCATGACGGCGACGGAACTCGGACGGGCGCTGCGGCGCTGGCGCGACCGGGTCGCCCCGGAGGCGGCGGGGCTGCCCTCCGGCGGCCACCGGCGGGCGGCCGGTCTGCGGCGCGAGGAGCTGGCCCTGCTGGCCGGGATCTCGGTCGACTACATCACGCGTCTTGAGCAGGGGCGGGCGGCCAACCCCTCCGGGCAGGTCGTCGAGGCGCTGGCCCGGGCGCTGCGGCTGTCCGGGGACGAGCGCTCGTACCTGTACGGTCTGGCGGAGTTGGTGCCGCCGGGTCCCGACGTGGTGCCCGGCTTCATCACGCCGAGCGTCCAGCGGCTGCTGGACCGGCTGGTGGACACGCCTGTCGCGGTCTCCGACGCGGCCATGACCCTGCTGCTGGCCAACCCGATGTACGCGGCGCTGATGGGCGACCCGTCCGGCCTGCGCGGGTTCGAGCGCAACGGCGTGTGGCGCAACTTCCTCGGGTTTCCGAGCCGAGTGCGGCATACCCCGGAGGAGTGGCGTGCCTTTCAGGTCGGCATGGTCTCGGAGCTGCGGACGACCGCCGCCCGCTATCCGGCCGACCGTCAACTGCGGCTCCTGATCACGGAGTTGCGCACCAAGAGCAAGCGGTTCGCCCAGCTGTGGGACGCGGGCGTCGTCGGCCGGCTGGCGGCCTCGCGCAAGACGGTCGAGCATCCGCAGGTGGGTGTGCTCACGCTGGACTGCGACCTGCTGCGGGTGGAGGAGAACGACCTGCACATCCTCGTCTACTCCGCCGAGCCGGGCACCGAGGCCGCCGAGAAGCTGGATCTCATCTCCGTGATCGGCACACAGAACCTGGCCGGGAAGGGCTAGGTCGCCGAGCTGATCCAAACGACAGGCCCTAGCGGAGCGTCTCCTCGGCCAGGGCTCCGACGGCAGCCGAGCGGGCAGGAGGGCCCACCCGCTCACCGGGACGAGATCCGGGCCTACTGCGCGAACGGACGCCGCGGGGCCGCCTGAGCGCCGGGCGCGAGAGCCCGGCGTATCGCCCGGGTGACGATCGGAGGCAGCAGGTCCACGCCGATGCGGCGGACCCGGGAACGGGGCCGACGGCGCGCGGAGGCCACCGGGGCGGCGGGAGCGGTGGCAGGGGATGTGCGCGACTCGGGCGCCGTGTAGTACCGGGAGCGCGGGAAGGGCGGCGGCTGCATCCCCTTCTGTGCGCGGGTGCGGACCAGGCAGTGTCCCGCGGCCTCCTGGACGCTCAGGCCGACGTCCGTGCGGTCCCTGAGCATCGCCAGCAGTTCCTCCTGCACCGGTTCCGGGTCGCCCCAGGTGCCGTACAGCTTCTGGGTGCTGAGACAGATGGGGCGCAGCCCGCGGTTGAGCACGGCCTCCCAGGTGGCGACCGAGACGCCGGGGGTGTGCTCGGAGCGGAAGTCGTCCAGGACGACGATGCCGTCGGGCACGAGCAGGTCGCGGGCCGCGCCGATGTCGTCGTGGACGTGCTCGTACAGGTGCGAGGCGTCGATGTGGACGAAGCGGCAGCTGCCCGGGGCCACTTCCTTCGAGATCACGGAGGTGGGGGCCTCGATCACCCTGGGCAGGGCGTCGTGGAAGGAGAGGTAGTTGCGCTCGAAGGCCTGTCGGGTGAGCGAGGAGTACGACTTCGCCGTCTCGGCCTGGTTGGCTCCGTCCGGGGCGTCGCCACCGAAGAGGTCGCAGACGGTGAACTTCTCGCCGTCCTGGCGGTGTTGGCCGAGCAGGATCGCACTCTTGCCCATGTAGGCGCCGAGTTCCAGCAGGTCGCCCCGGAACCCACGCGTTTCCTGACGCTCGAGGAACCACGTGAACAGGACCTGGTCCAACGGCGGGAACCAGCCCGGGACGTCTTTCAGCTCGCCGGGATTGTTGTCAGTTGCTTGTGCAGTCGCCATGAAAGGGAACCTACTCACTGGGGACCGAACAAACGGTCGCCCGCCTGAACGTCCAGTGAACAGCTCGTCGCACCTTCCATCACCGGGCACCGGGAAAGCCGTCCCTTTCACCGGCCGGCCGACCAGATTCCCACACGCGTTCGAATTCGGTCTGGAAGTGCTCGTACCAGTGGCCGTCGCGCCCCGGCTTCACCGTGAAGACGGCGTCACCGCTGGCGGAGCTGTGCGAGTACACGTCGACGTGGATGGTGCCGCTCGACCGTCCCGGATCCAGGAGCATCAGCCCGTGGGCGGGCACGAAGGACAGGAACCTGACCTCGACCCTGCCGTCCACTCCCGGCCTCTCCACGAGCTCCCTGAGCAGGTCGATCGAGGGGCGCAACCGGTTCTCGTAGACCTCGGGCCGGTCGGCGACGGTGCTGCGCCGGGCGGCCTCCGCGGGCGCCGTCGACATGGGGTCGATCAGTGCGACCTTGACGACTGCGCCCGCTGCGGCGCGGTGCTCCAGCTCGTCGACGAGGTTGCGCAGGGTGCGGGCGAGGGTGATGCCGACGATCCTGATGTCCCGTGCGGTGCGGACCTGTTCGACGGCCTCGGGCTGTCCCTGCGGAAGAAGTCGGCCGCGGAGACCTCCCCGGAGCGGCCGGCCCGGACCTCGGCGGCCAGATCGGCGATCTGGCGCCGGCTGCCCAGCAGGCTCCCGGCCAGCAGGGCGAGCGTCGCCAGGGTGGCGGCGGCGAGGACCTTGCCGCCGGCCACGTCGAACACGCCGAGCACGGCCAGGGTCAGGGACAGCAGCGCCGTGACATAGAGCTCCAGGTTCTCTCCTGCGGAGAGGTCGCCGCGCAGTCGCCGTAGGAAACGCATGCCGATCATCGTCGGGAGCCCGGCGGGTATCCGTCAACGCCACGGGAGGGGCCGTCAGGTGGACTCGCGCACCACCAGCCGGCACGGCACCGTGTGCACTCCCGGAACCGCCTCGGAGTCGATGGCCTCCAGCAGTTTCAGGGCGGCGATGCGGCCGATCTCGGTGAGGTCCATGTCGATCGTGGTCAGCGGCGGGCGGCAGGCCAGGGCCATGGTGTCCCAGTTGTCGTAGCCGACGACGGCGATCTGGCCGGGTACGTCGACGCCGCGCTCGCGCAGTGCGTCGGCGACGCCTCGTGCGATCAGGTCGTTGCCGCAGAAGACGGCGTCCGTGTCGGGGGCCGTGCGCAGGACGGCATCGGTGGCCCGGCGCCCCCAGGCCTCGCTCCACTCCCCGAAGTGGACGCGGCCGGTGGCGAGTTGGAGGGAGGAGCGCTCCAGCAGGTCGACGGCGTGGCGGGCGCGGTCGCGGGCGGCCGCATGGTGTTCGGGGCCGGTGACATGGGCGATTTTCGTGCGGCCGGTGGCCAGCAGGTGCTCGACGGCGAGATGGGCGCCGCCCCGGTCGTCCGAGACGACCGAGGTGTCGGAGGGGTCGGTGGACGGGGAGAGCGCGTAGACGACGGGGATGCCGTCGAGGCCCCTCAGGGGCGGGCGCGGGTCCGTGCGCCGACCGGTGACGATGATGCCGTCGACCCGGCGGTCCATGAGGTTGCGCAGGTGGTGCTGCTCGCGGATGGTGTCGCCCCGGGTGTCGCACAGCAGCACCGAGATCTTCCCGGCGCCGAGCGCGTCCTCGGCGCCCAGCAGCACGGGCGTGCTGAAGCGGCCGATGCCGTCCGTCGTCATCAGCCCGACCGTCCAGCTGCGGCCGGTGTGCAGGCTCTGCGCATGCTGGTTGGGTCGGAAGCCGAGCGTCTCCACGGCGTCCAGCACCCGCTGCCGGGTCTCCGGGCGCATCCGGCCGCTGCCGCTGAGCGCCTTGGATGCCGTGCCGACGCTGACACCGGCGAGGGCGGCGACGTCGGCGAGCTTCGCCCGGCCGGTGGTGGATCGCGGAGCGGCTTCGGTCACGGGCAATCCTTTTCTCAGTCGTCGTCCCTGGCGGGCTCGGCGCGGTCCATGCTCGCAGGCGGTCCGGCGGAGTGCCAGCCCTTGAGCAACGAGAGAAATCTTGCGCAGAGCCCTTGACCGCGATCCCCTGCCTACCCTCTACTCATCGGCGAGGCAAACGGTTGCGCAGATCGTTGCCCAGTTCCGGTCGCTCCCCCCGCCTTCCACCTCTCGGAGAGCCATGCCCCGCACCGACGCCACCCCGCCCTCCCCCACCGGCCCGGTCCGTCTGGGCCCCGGCGCCCACTCCGTCCTGCGCCCCGCCGCGGCCGAAGTGACCGACGGTTTCTGGCAGGTGCGCCGCGAGGTCAACGCGCGTACGTCCATCCCGCAGGGCCCGGACCTGCTCGAGTCCGCGGGCAACCTGCACAATCTGCGGCTCGCGGCGGGCTCCGTCGAGGGCGCTTTCCAGGGCGCGTACCCGTTCGTCGACACGGATGTCTACAAGTGGCTGGAGGCGGCGGCCTGGCAGCTGGCCCAGGGCCCGTCCGCCGAGCTGGAGGCGGACGTCGACCGGATCGTCTCCCTGGTCGCCGCCGCCCAGCAGCCGGACGGCTATCTCAACACCTGGTTCCAGCTGGTCAAGGGCAGCGAGCGCTACCAGGACCTGCGCTGGGGCCACGAGCTGTACTGCGCGGGCCATCTCATCCAGGCCGCGGTCGCCCACCACCGGGCCACCGGACGCGGTGACCTCCTCGACGTGGCCCGCAGGTTCGCCGACCACATCGACTCGGTCTTCGGCCCGCCCGGCAGCGGCAAGGAGATCGACGGCATCGACGGCCACCCCGAGGTCGAGACCGCCCTGGTCGAGCTGTACCGGGAGACCGGCGAGCGCCGCTATCTGGACCTCGCCGGCTACTTCGTCGACCGGCACGGCCACGGTCTGCTCGGCGGCGAGGCCTACTGCCAGGACCGGGTGCCACTGCGCGAGGCGACGAACGTCGAGGGCCACGCCGTACGGCAGCTGTACCTGCTGGCCGCCGCCGCCGACCTCGCCACCGAGACCGGGGACGGCGAACTCCGCGCCGCCGCCGAGCGGTTGTGGCACGCCATGACCACCACGAAGACCCATCTCACCGGCGGCCTCGGCGCCCATCACGAGGAGGAGGACTTCGGCGACCCGTACGAACTGCCCAATGAGCGCGCCTACTGCGAGACCTGCGCCGCCATCGCCTCCGTGCAGTGGAGCTGGCGCATGGCCCTGCTCACCGGCGAGGCCCGCTACGGCGACCTGATCGAGCGCACCCTGTTCAACGGCTTCCTCGCCGGGGTCTCGCTGGACGGCGAACGCTGGCTGTACGTCAACCCGCTGCAGGTCCGCGACGGCCACACCGACCCCGGCGGCGACCAGTCGGCCCGCCGCACCCGCTGGTTCCGCTGCGCCTGCTGCCCGCCGAACGTGATGCGGCTGCTGGCCGGCCTGGAGCACTACCTCGCCACCGGCGACGACGACGGTCTGCAGATCCACCAGTACGTCACCGGCCGCTACGCCGCCGGACCGATCGCCGTGCGCGCCGAGACCGACTACCCCTGGCACGGCACGATCGCCCTCACCGTCGAGGACACCCCGGCCGACCGGCCCTGGACGCTGTCGCTGCGCATCCCGCAGTGGTGCCGCGAGTTCCGGGTGCGGTGCGGCGAGGTGACGTACGACCAGAGCGACGCTCCGGTCACCGAGGGCTGGCTGCGCATCGAACGCACCTGGACGCCGGGTGACCAGGTCGTCCTCGAACTCGGCCTGGAGCCGCGGCTGACGGCGGGCGACCCGCGCGTCGATGCCGTGCGCGGCTGTGCGGCGATCGAACGCGGGCCGCTCGTGTACTGCCTGGAGCAGGTCGACCACCCGGGCGGCGGCCTCGACGACATCGTCCTCGACCCGAGCCGTCCGCTCGCCGTCAAGCACCGTCCGGACCTGCTCGGCGGGGTCACCACGGTCGTGGCGGCCGGGCGGCGGCGCGTCATCCCCGATGCGGGGTGGTGGCCCTACCGACCGGCCGGCACCCATGAGACCCCCGCGGACGGCGAGTCCGTCGAGCTCACGGCGGTCCCCTACTACGCCTGGGCCAACCGGCAGGACGGCGCCATGCGCGTCTGGCTGCCCACCTCCTGACACACCCTCAACTTCGGTCTACGACAACGAGGTCACCCCGTGATACCCACCCGCCGCACCCTCCTCGCCGCGCTCGCGGCCGTCGGCACGCTCGCCTCCCTGACCGCCTGCTCAGGCGGCTCCGGCTCCTCGGACTCCTCCTCCGGCAAGGCCGGCGGGACGTACACCTTCTGGGACCCCTACCCGCAGTTCGACGCCTCCTCGGCCTGGGGCAGGCTGTTGACCGGGTGCGGGACGAAGGCCGGGGTGAAGCTCAAGCGCACCGCGTACGACACCACCGACCTCGGCAACAAGGCGCTGCTGGCCGCCCAGCAGGGCAATGCGCCCGATGTGATGCTGGTGGACAACCCGGTCGTCTCCACGCTTGTCGAGGCCGGGATCCTCAACAAGACCAGCGATCTCGGCCTGGACACGAAGTTGATCCAGAAGAACATCATCGGCGCGGGCACCATCGACAACGCCTCCTACGGGGTGCCGATCGGCGCCAACACCCTCGCGCTCTACTACAACAAGAAGGTGCTTTCCGCCGCCGGTGTCGACGCGGCCTCCATCAAGGACTGGAACTCCCTGACGGCCGCCCTGAAGAAGGTCAAGTCGGCCGGGAAGAAGGGAATCACGTTCTCCGCGATCAACACGGAGGAGGGCAGCTTCCAGTTCCTGCCGTGGTTCTGGGGCGCGGGCGGCGACCTGACCAAGCTCGACTCCGCCAAGGGAGTTGCGGCTCTCTCCCTGTGGAAGCAGTGGGTGGACGCGGGGTACGCCCCCAAGGACGTCCTGCAGAACACCCAGACCACCAGCTGGCAGGAGTTCGCCACCGGCGACTACGCGTTCGGCGAGAACGGCACCTGGCAGCTGGGCAACGCGGCCAAGGCCGGCTTCGACTACGGAATCATCAACATCCCCGGGCAGAACGGCGGTTCGGCGCCGGTGCCGACAGGCGGTGAGTTCGTGACCGTGCCCGTGCAGAAGGACACCGGGCGCTACGACGTCAGCAAGAAGATCGTCACGTGTCTGACCAACGACGCGAACCTGCTGCCCACCGACACGACGCTGCAGTACGTCGCGCCGACGGCCGCCGTGCAGGCCGAGCAGGTGAAGCAGAACCCGAAGCTGAAGCCCTGGGTGGACGCGGTGGCCGCGGCCCGCGGCCGTACCAGCGGCGGTCTGGGCACCAAGTACCCGACCATCTCCCAGCCGATGTGGACCGCCGTCCAGGCGGCGCTGTCGGGCAGCAAGAGCCCGCAGGACGCCCTGGACACGGCCCAGTCGAGCGCGCAGAAGGGCTAGGGCCGGCATGACCATCGCCCGGGTCGACCGTCCGCGGCGGGCAGCGTCCGCCGCGGCGGGGGCGAGCGGCACCGACGCCGAGTCCATGCGCCGCCGGCACCGGCGCAGGAGCCGGCTGACCGCGCTCGCGTTCGTCACCCCCCTCCTCGCCTACCTCGCCGCCTTCTACGTCTATCCGCTCTACCGCAACCTCGACCTGAGCCTGCGCGACTACACCGTGCGGTCGTTCGTGGCGGGGGATGCGCCGTTCTCCGGCTGGGACAACTTCCGGAAGGTCCTGGACGACCCGACGTTCGGCCCGGCGATACGCCACACGATGATCTTCACCTTCGTTTCGATCGCCTTCCAGTACGTCATCGGGCTCGCCCTGGCGGTCTTCTTCAACCGGCACTTCCGGCTCGCACCCACCCTGCGCGCGCTGTTCCTGATCCCGTGGCTGCTGCCGCTGATCGTGTCGGCGTCGACGTGGTCGTGGATGTTCAACAGCGAGTCCGGAGTGGTGAACTACTTCCTGCACTTCCTCGGGGTGAACCCGGTCGGCTGGCTGACCTCGCCGGACTGGGCCCTGGCCTCGGTGATCGTCGCCAACATCTGGATCGGCATCCCGTTCAACCTGGTCATCCTGTACAGCGGCCTGCAGAACATCCCCGCCGAGCTGTACGAGGCGGCGGCGCTGGACGGGGCGAGCGCCTGGCAGCAGTTCCGCCGCATCACCTTCCCGCTGC
This sequence comes from Streptomyces sp. NPDC051172, assembly GCF_040682555.1. NCBI lineage: Bacteria > Bacillati > Actinomycetota > Actinomycetes > Kitasatosporales > Streptomycetaceae > Streptomyces > Streptomyces sp. NPDC051172. The sequence goes on along the minus strand of NZ_JBFBBE010000050.1, from coordinate 34,876 downwards.
TGCGCCCGGTCTCCGCGATCACCCTGCTGCTCGGGCTCGTCTACACCCTCAAGGTGTTCGACCTGATCTGGATCATGACCAAGGGCGGCCCGGGCGACGCCTCGTCCACCCTGGCGACCTGGTCCTACCAGCTCGGCTTCGGCACGCTGCTGCCCAAGTTCGGCCCCGGCGCCGCGGTCGGCAACATCCTCATCCTCATCGCCCTCGTCTTCGGTCTGCTGTACATCCGCGTCCAGAGGAGGCAGGAAGCATGAAGTCCCGTACGCCTGCCCGCCGTTACACGGCCATCGGGCTGATCCTGACCGCGCTGATGCTGTTCCCCGTGTACTGGATGCTCAACGTGTCCCTCACCCCGCAGCAGGACATGCGCAAGGACCCGCCCGACCTGCTGCCCCTGCACCCCACCTTCGAGGGCTACAAGGCCGTCCTGGACGACCAGTTGCCGTATCTCGGCACGAGCCTGCTCATCGGCCTGGGCACGGTCGCACTCACCCTGCTGCTCGCCGCCCCGGCCGGCTACTCGCTGGCGAGACTCCGTCCGCGCGGGGGCGGGGCGCTCGGTCTGGGGCTGCTGATCGCGCAGATGATCCCCGGCATCGTCATGGCGATGGGGTTCTACGGCATCTTCCTGGACTTCGGGCTGCTCAATTCCTGGTGGGGCCTGATCATCGCGGACTCGACCATCGCCGTGCCCTTCGGAGTCATGATCTTCACGGCGTTCATGTCGGGGATCCCCGGCGAGCTGATCGCCGCCTCCCGCATCGACGGTGCCGGCACCTTCCGCACCTTCTGGTCCGTCGTGCTGCCGGTGAGCCGCAACGCCCTGGTCACGGTCTCGCTGTTCAGCTTCCTGTGGGCCTGGTCCGACTTCGTCTTCGCCAACACCCTCGACGGCGGCGGCGATCTGAGGCCGATCACCCTCGGCATCTACAAGTACATCGGCAACAACAACCAGGAGTGGAACGCGATCATGGCCACCGCCGTCGTCGCGTCCGTCCCCGCAGCCGTACTGCTGGTCCTCGCACAGCGCTATGTGGCCGCGGGTGTGACCGCGGGCGCCGTGAAGGACTGAGGCGGCGCTGAGCGCTCCGCTAGCTGTGTCGATTTGCGGCTGCGCCGCGGGGCGGCGATATGGCGTCGGTCTGCAGCGCCGTCGTGGCTGGTCGCGCCCGCGCGGCGGAGCCGCACATCGAAACAGCCCCGCGCCCTTTTGGGGCGCCGCCGAACCGCAGGCTGATTTGTCCTGCCTGTTCCCCCCATCCCCCTCCATGAGGAGAACCGTGTCATGAGCCGCACAAGACTACCCGTCCCCACACGCCTGACCGCGAGCGTCGGCGCGATCGCTCTCGCTGCTGCCGCCCTCGCCGTGGCCACCCCCGCGCAGGCGGCCCCCACAGCGTCCACCACCCTGGTCGTCAACGCCGACCAGACCCTGCGGCCCGTCACTCACGTGGCGACCGGCAGTCTGTACGGGCTCGCCGACGCGAGCACCCCCTCCGACAGCCTGACGGCCGCGCTCAAGCCGAACACCTTCGTGCAGATGGCCCCGGGCGGCTCCCAGCTGCCCAACGGCGAGCCCAAGCCCGCGGGCGACGCGCTCGTGGTGGCGTCCAAGGCGGCGCGGGCCGGCGCCAAGGTCGTCGTACGCATGCCGGACTGGTATCCGAACTTCCCGTACAAGTGGGTGAGTTGGAGCGACTGGCTGTCCGCCGTGGACAAGCAGGTCGCGTCCGTGAAGTCGTCAGGCGCCACCAACATCGCCGCCTACGAGCTGTGGAACGAGCCCGAGGGCACCTGGAACACCTCGGCGGCCGGTGCTTTCGACGACGGCTGGGCGAGGACCTACAAGGAGGTCCGGTCCAAGGACACCGGCACCCCCATCCAGGGGCCGAGCTTCGCGACGTACACCGACAGCAAGATGAAGTCGTTCCTCCAGGACGCCATCGCGAACAACGGGGTGCCCGACATCGTCGCCTGGCACGAGCTGCAGACCAGCGCGAACATCGCCGCGCACGTGGCCGACTACCGGGCGCTGGAGACGAGCCTCGGTCTCAGCCACCGCCCGATCGCCATCGAGGAGTACGGCACGCCCAGCGAGGTCGGCGTCCCCGGGCCGATGGTCAGCTACGCCGCCAAGTTCGAGCGGGCGGGCGTGCGCGACGCCGAGATGGCCTTCTGGAACCACTACGGCACCCTCGGCGACACCCTGACCGACACCGGGGCTTCACCGAACGGCGCGTACTGGCTCTACAAGTGGTACGGCGACATGTCCGGGAACATGCTGGTCACCACTCCCCCGGCGCAGACGGGCATCGACGGCGCGGCCTCGCTCAACGGCGCCGGCAACCAGGTGAGTGTCATCTTCGGCGGCGGGGCGGGCTCAAGCGCGGTCACCGTCAAGGGGCTCGGCTCGCTGTCGGCGTTCGGGTCCACCGTGCACGTGAAGCTGGAGTACACGCCCTCCAAGGGGCGAACGACGGCGGTCTCCGGTCCGGTCACCATCTCCGACGCCGACTACACCGCCTCCAACGGCTCCATCACCGTGCCCGTGACGACCAACGCCTCCGACGGCTATCACCTGGTGATCACCCCGAGCGGCACCTCGACCTCGCTGGCCGGGACGTACCAGATCACCAACAAGAACAGCGCTCTCGCGCTCGACACCTCGGGTGCGGGGACGGCGCAGGGCACCTCGGTCGTCCAGGCGACGTCGAGCACGGGCAGCAGCCAGTCATGGACGCTGACGCCCGCGGGCTCCGGCCTCTACAAGATCGTCAACAGGGCGAGCGGACTGCTGCTGGGCATCGACTCCATGAGCACGTCGGACGGCGGCAAGGCCCTGATCTGGAGTGACAACGGGACCGCCGACCACCTCTGGCAGCTCATCCCGTCCGGCGACGGCTACTACAAGATCGCCAACTACAACAGCGGGCTGCTGCTGGGCGTGAACAACATGAGTACGTCGTCCGGGGCGCAGGTCCTGCAGTGGGACGACAACGGCACGGCCGACCATCTGTGGAAGCTGACCGCGCGGTGACCCGAGCGTGGGCGTTCCCCTACCTGCGGGAACGCCCACGCCCAGTCAGACGACAGCCGGTCGGCGTCGATCGGCGGTCGCTGCGGTCAGGCGACCGAGCGCGACGACGATCGCGGCGGTCCGCACGCCATGCGCGATCTGCCAGCGATCGCGTATGCGGGCCCAGTCAGCAGGGGGATTCTGCGGACTCCAGCTCATTTGCTCGACGTTGATGGGGCCGTTGACGGCGAGGGAGACCGCGAGGGCCAGCAGGAGCAGGGCGAGCACGAAGGCCGCCGGAGGGAGTGCGGGGCGGGGCAGCTCCCTCCGTTCCTGCACGGCCAGCATGGTCACGGCGATGAGAGTCGGCACCAGGACGCCGCCGATGAACCAGGTGAAGACGGCGAACTCGGCCTGCCGTACACGCACGTACTCCGGTCCACTCAGCCTCCGTAGCGCCAGCTCGAGGAAGCCCACGGTGACGGCTGTCCCCGCCAGCAGTCCGCAGCCCAGCAGACTCACCTGCCGCGTCATTCCCGTAAACGTGGTTCCCGCCATCGCGCACGCTCCCTCCGGGGGACCCTGTTCCCCTTCGGGATGACGAAAGGAACTGCCGAGATGTGACCTCAGGCGGCGCCGCGGTCGAGCAGCTGCCTGACCCCCTCAGCCGTCAGAGCCACTTCCTCGGGTGTACCGGCGTCGATGACGAGCGCCAGCGTCTCGGACGGCCAGCGGTGGGCGAGCGTGCCCAGCGCCATCCGGCGATGCTGTGTGACCTGCGGAAGCGCCGACTGCAGACGCGTTTCGGTGGTGAACACAGGCACCAGCTCGGTGCCGTCCTCCTGTGCGTAGACGGGCAGGGTCACCGCCGAGGGATCCTGCTCCTCGGCGGCACCGGAACCGGCCGGCACCAGTACCTCGCTGCCGGCCAGGGTGTTGAGCTCGGCCTCGTCCGCATCGCCCCCGACCACGGCACGCAGGGCCTGATGTACGGCGGGGGTGGAGCCGTCGGGAGAGTAGTCGGTCACGGTTGATCCAATCACCGGGTCGAACAGCGGGACACGTCACTGTGCCCGCCAGTGGTCCGCCGGGGCGGCTACCCGAAGTCCCGGCGGTCATGTGTCCCTGTCCCGCCGCCGACGTCACGTTCAGCCCAGGGTCTTGAGCAGCTCCGCGGCGAGCGGGGCGGAGGAGGCCGGGTTCTGGCCGGTGACGAGGTTGCGGTCGACGACGATGTGCGGCGCCCACGGCTCACCGACCTGGACCTGCACGCCGGCCTCGGTCAGCCGGTCCTGCAGCAGCCACTTGGCCTTGTCGGCGAAGCCGGACTGGGTCTCCTCGTCGTTGGTGAACGCGGCCACCCGGTACCCGGCGAAGGCGTTGACGCCGTCCCGCTCGGCGGCGAGCAGCGCGGCCGGGCCGTGGCAGACGACGCCGAGCGGCTTGCCGGACTCCAGGGCGAGGGTGAGCAGCTTGCCGGAGTCGGCGTCGACGGCGAGGTCCTCCATCGGGCCGTGGCCGCCGGGGTAGTACACGGCGGCGTACTCGTCGAGGTTCACGTCCTGCAGGCTGATGGGGTGCTGCAGCTCGGTGGCCGCGGCGAGCACGCCGGCGACGCGGTCGGCCTGCTCCTGCCCGCCGTTGTACTGGGCGGCGAGGCTGCCCTTGTCCACGGTCGGCACGACACCGCCCGGAGTGGCCACGACGATCTCGTGACCGGCGGCCTTGAACGCCTCGTAGGGAGCGACGGCCTCCTCGGCCCAGAAGCCGGTGGGGTGGCGGGTGCCGTCGGCCAGCGTCCAGTGGTCGACGCCGGTCATCACGAAAAGGATCTTCGACATGCTCTGTCTCCGAAGGGTCGTCAGCGTAGTGGTGATCCAAACGTAAGCTCCGCCTGCCATTGGAATCCAATAGGCTCATCGATATGAGGAATAGGGAAACCTATGACGGGCAGGAGAGAGCCCAGGTCGGCGGCTCGACGGCACTCGATCTCAATCTGCTGCGTACCTTTCTCGCCGTCTACCGCACCGGCTCCTTCACGGCCGCGGCGCGTCTGCTCGGGCTGTCGCAGCCCACGGTGACGACGCAGGTGCGCGCGCTGGAGCGGCAACTGGACCGGGAGCTGTTCCAGCGCCAGGCCCGCGGGGTCTCCCCCGCTCCGTACGCCGACGAGCTCGCCGCCCGCATCGTGGAGCCGCTGGATTCCCTCGCCACGATCACCGGTCGGGGCGGACCGGCCGAGGACCAGTCGCCGGATCCGGTGCACCTGGCGGGACCGCACGAGTTCCTGACCCGATCCGTTCTGCCCGGTCTCGCGCCGCTGGTGGACCGAGGCGTACGGCTGCGCATCACCCCCGGACTGACCGAGCCGCTCCTGGACGACCTGCGGGCGGGCCGCCACGACCTGGTGATCGCGACCTTCCGGCCACGCGGCCGGACCCTGGCCGCCGTGCCCCTCGCGGACGAGGACTTCGTGCTGGTCGCCGCCCCCGACCGGGCCGAGCGCATCGGCGGGCCGGCCGGGATCGCCGCCGCCGGGCCCGCCGCCCTCCACGGCGTGCCCCTGGTCGCCTACGCCGAGGATCTGCCGATCGTGCGCCGCTACTGGCGTCATGTCTTCGGCAGACGCCTCGTCCGCCAGCCGGCGGTCACCATGCCCGACCTGAACGCGGTCAAGGCAGCGGTGGTCGGCGGTACGGGCTTCACGGTCCTTCCCCGCTATCTGTGCACCGCCGAACTGGCCTCGGGCGCCCTGGTGTTGCTGCACGACCCGGACGACCCACCCATCAACACCGCCTTCCTCGTCCAACGCCCCGGCGCCTCCGCCAACCCTCACGTAGCCCTGGTCCGCGAGCACCTGCTCCAGGCGGTGCGCAACAACTGAGCAGTGCTCCGAAGAGGCGCGAGGCGTATCCATATGCGGCTCCGCCGCGTGGGCGCGACCAGCGTCTCGCGTCCGCCTACCCTCGCAAGACCCTGGGCACCGGCTGTGGAGCACGCCGGCGGCTCAGCCGGTGGTCAGATGCGCCACGAGCGGATGCGGTCGGCGGCGTCGTATCCGTCGGCGCGGCCGACGTCGATGTCCCGGGCGAGGTCGATGAGCGCTCCGTAAGGCGGGTCGACGGCCTCGCCGGTGGCGGCCATGTAGGCGACGACGATCGCGGCGCCGTACAGGGCATTGCGGGCCGGCAGGGGGCGGAGTCGGATGACTGCGTGCATGAGGGCGGCCGCGCGCCAGGCGTTGTCCACGGTGGCGCCGACCTGCGGGGTGTTGACGCGGTGCCGGGCGATGGCGGCCACGAGGTTGGAGAAGTCGTGGACTTCCGGTGCTTCGGCAGCACCTCCGCCTGCCACTCGAGCAGCCAGCGGATGTCGATGTGGAGTTCCACGTCAGGCGGCCCGCCCCGGGCCCTCGGCCGCGTCCGGACGGGCGGGGGCGTCGTCGGGGAAGGCGGCGTCGAACGCGTCCGCATTGTCCTTGACGAACTTGCGGAAGGTTTCCGCGGCGCCTTCGAGACGGGGGTCGCGCAAGGCGTTGCGTGCGGCCTCGGTGATGAGTGCGGTCACCGTGGTGCCCTCGGCCTCTGCCCGCTCCTGCAGCTGCGCGTGGAGCTCGTCGGGGACCCGGATCGTCACTGCCTTCGACATACCCACGACCGTACGGCAGGACGTACAGCACCGGGAACGGATCCGACGGAACCGGCCCCTGAGCAGCACCCGGATCCCCGTAGAGCGCTCAGCGCCCGTTCAGTACTTTTGCGCACCGGCCACAATCGCCTCCCGGATACGGTGGTACGTCCCGCACCGGCACACGTTGCGGATCTCGTCGAGGTCGGCCTCACTGATGTCGCGGCCCTCCTCGCGAGCCTGGCGGACCTTGGCGACCGCGGTCATGATCTGGCCGGGCTGGCAGTAGCCGCACTGTGCGACGTCGTACTCCAGCCAGGCCTCCTGCATCGGGTGGAGTGCCCTGCCGACCGTGGCGGGCAGGCCCTCGATGGTCGTCACCTCGTCGGTGGGGCCGAGGTCCTTGACCGGGACGCTGCAGGGGTTGAACGCCTTGCCGTTGATGTGGCTCGTACAGGCCTGGCACACGCCGAGCCCGCAGCCGTACTTCGGTCCGGTGACGCCCAGGACGTCCCGCAGCACCCACAGCAGCCGTACGTCGTCCTCGATGTCGACGGTCACCGGTCTGCCGTTGAGGATGAAGGTGTGTTCGGGCACGAAGAACCTCCTGGGCTCCTAGTAGGCGCGGCTCAGGCCGTCGGTGGGGGACGCCGGGATCGGCGGGGTGGTGGGCAGCGGTTCGAAACCGAGGGGACCTGCGTGGTTGATCGGGAACGTGGTCGGCATGGTGCCTGTCGCGCGCCCGTACGCGCAGGCCACGGCCGCCATCGCGCCCGCGACGGCGAGCTCGCCGGCGCCGCCGGGCCTGCCGGTGGTCGGTGGCATGACGACGATCTCCAGTTCCGGCGGGGTGTTCCACTGGCGGGTGTAGAAGTAGTTGTCCCAACTGCCTTCCAGGAAGTGCCCGTTGGCCAGGTGCAGTCCGGAGCTGAGGGTGATCGCGATGCCGTCCATGATGCCGCCCATCATCTGGGCCTCAAGGCCGCGCGGGTTGACGGCGAGCCCGGCGTCGACCGCGCAGACCACCTTGGTGACGCGTGGTCCGGTGTAGGCGTCGGGGACCTTGCGGCCGGTGGTCCGTGGGCGGCAGTCGATCTCGGCGAGGACGGCGACGTAGGCGTGGTACTCGGGGTGCAGCGCGATGCCCTGCGCTGTTCCGGCCGCCATGCTGCGTCCCCAACTGCCCACCTCGGCGGCCTTGTCCAGGACGGCCCGGGCCCGCTCGTCCTTCAGGAAGGTGCGGCGGAACTGACAGGGGTCCTTGCCCATCCGCTTGGCCAGCTCGTCCACGATCAGCTCCTGCGCGCAGCGCACGTTGGGCGAGTAGATGTTGCGCATGGAGCCGGTGTGGAAGCCCTTGTCGGTCTCGCTGAGGAGCTGGGTGACGACGCCGAAGTTGTACGGGGTCTGCTGGGTGAGCGTGAAGATCGTCTCGGAGAAGGTGAGGTCGCCGACGGGCAGTCGGGCCGCTTCCGAGGTGATGATCTCGCCGACGCCGTGGCCGAAGTCGGTGGCCACGGAGGTGTGGCGCTGGTCGTAGGTGAGGACCTGGCCGAGCGCATAGGTGGCGCGCACCCGTGAGGTGGACATGGGGTGGGTGCGGCCCTGGCGGAAGTCGTCGGTGCGGTGCCACATCAGCCGGACCGGCTTGCCCGTGGCCTTGGAGATCTCCGCGGCTTCGGCGGCGCCGTCGTGGAAGAGCTTGCGTCCGAAGGAGCCGCCGCCCTGGGTGACATGCACCTTGACGGCGCTCGCGGGCAGTCCGAGGGTGAGCGCGATCTGCTCCTGAGCGGTGATCGGGGACTTGAGGCTGGCCCAGATCTCGGCCGAGTCCTCGCGTACGTCGGCGACGGCGCAGTTGGTCTCCAGGGCGCTGTTGCTCGCGAAGTGGAAGGTGAAGCGGGCGTCGACCGACTTGGTGAGCAGGTCCAGGGCGGGCAGCGGGAGTTCGGCCCCCCGCAGTTCGTCGCGGATGGTGTCGTCGGAGGCGTCGTCCACGGTGCCGGGGCCCCAGGCGACCTTCAGGGCGCGCACGGCGTCGATGCACTGCCCGAAGGTGCGGCCGCGGACGGCGACGCCGGTGGAGATCCGTACGACGTCGGTGATGCCGGGCATGGCCCGCACCTCGTCGAGGTTGTCAACCGTGCGGACCGTGCCGTTGATCGTGGGCGGACGGCACACCATGGCCGGCAGCGCACCCGGCACGTGGACGTCCATCGCGAACTTCTTGCGGCCGGTGACGGCCTCCAGTGCGTCGACGCGTCGCTGCGCGGTTCCGATGACCTTGAACTCGGACGACTTCTTCAGCGTGACCGAGACCTGGCTGGTCGTCACTGCGGCGGCCTTCGCGGCGAGTTCGCCGTAGGTGAGGCTCTTGCCGGTCAGGGAGGAGGTGATGACGCCGAGCTTCGCGGTGAGGGTGTCGGCGGCCTCGCCGAGTTCGAGGGCTGCGGCCTGAAGGAGCCGGCCGCGGGCGACGGCTGCCGCGACCCGGATCGGGGTGAAGGTGGAGATGGTGGTGTTGGATCCGCCGGTGAGCTGGTTGAACAACAGCTCGGGGCGGGCGTCGGCGAGGGTGACGTGGACCTTGTCCAGTGGCAGGTCGAGTTCCTCGGCGACGAGCATCGCGCTGGAGGTGGTGATGCCCTGCCCGACCTCGGCCCGGGGCAGGGCGAAGGAGGCGGTGCCGTCGGTGTCGACCCGGACGGTGATCAGGTTCGCCGTGGGCAGGGTGGCATGGGTGAGCATGTCGTTGAGGTCGTAGAGCTCGGCCGGTCCGGGCGCGGAGGGGACGACCGCTGCGGCCCGGCCGGGCGCGAGGGCGGCCTCGCCGAGCTCGGCGGCGACGGTGAGCGTGGAGGCGGCCAGGACGTATCCCAGGAAGCGTCTGCGTCCGATGCCGTCCGCAGCGGGATCGGCGTCCTGCGGCTGCGGGTGGTCGTGGGCTCCCATCAGCGGTCCTCCAAGCGCGCGGCACTCGCCTCGATGGCGGATCCCGACTGTGCACGTCAGGCGCGCTCCGCGAAAGATCTACGAGCCGCATCCACACGGAAAACCCACAAGTCGTGGGACGCGTGAGGCGGAAGGGGCGCGGTCGGGCAGAAAACCCGAATGCGTGGGCAGGCACGGCTCTGCGATCCTTCCGGAATGTCCGACCGTCCGGAACCACTGGTCATCCGGCACACCCACCGTCTTCCCCTGCCGACCGGCCCGGCCGGTCGAGGGGACGTTGCTGCACGGCAGTTCGACGCCGTGCTGATGTCGGCGGGCTTCAAGCTCTCGGCGGACCTGCTGACGCATCTGTCGGGGCTGTCCGAGGGCACGGTCGTCGACACCGCCGTACGCACGCTGCGCACGGTCCGCGAGATGGTGGGCGACCACGTCCGGCACAACGTGTACTTCATCGACTTCCCGGCCCATGTGCCGGACACCTTCGACTTCTGGATGCGGTGCATCGCCGGGGCGCTCGCCGAGGACAAGACCCGCGAGGGGACGCTCGCCCAGCTGCAGAGCGGTGTGGTGGACCTGCTCACGCTGCCTTCCTACGGCACCTACCGGCACACGTACGCCGAAATGCTCGCCGCCCACGACGAGTTGATCGCGGCGGCGGGCGACCGGCTGACCGTGCTGCACCTGGGTGGGACGGTGGAGGACGAGGTCAGGGCGCTGTATCTGGCGCTTGCCGGCAGCAGCACTCCGCTGGGCGAGGACGACCTGGGCGATCTCGGGGTGCTCGCCGGGCACTGCGTGGACGGGCCGCAGCCCGAGGCGATCCCGGTCCGGGAGAACCGTGCGGTCGTCAACGCGGCGCGTCTGACGGCGGGTTCGGGTCTTCTGCTCGACAGCGTCACCGATGTGCTGCGGCTGGCCTGCGCGATGTCGGGCGGTGATGTGACGCTCCTGGAGCCGACCCGTTTCGGTACGCTTCCGCGTCCGGTGCGCCGGGCTCTGCTCGCCGCTCTGGACGCGCTCGTCGCGGCGGCCCCGGCCAAGCTGGCCGATGTGTCCGTCCGTCGCGAGCCGTGGAAGCGGCTCGGTGAGCGGCTCCACCCGCACGAGTACCCGCAGTGGCCGCATGCCGCGGAGGTGTTCGCCGTCGCCCGCGGTGAACAGCGGGTGCGGTCCTTCGACAGCCGCGTCGAGGAGCTCTTGGACAGGGACGACGTGACCGGGGCGGCCGAGCTGCTCAAGTCCGCGCCGGGCAAGCTGTTGCGTTCCCTGGACCGGCTGCTGCGCGCGGCGCAGGTCGAGGACGAGCGCGAGTCCGTGGTGGCCGCCGCCGAGCAGGTGGTGTCCCAGGCGGCCGGCCGCATCGTGCTGTCGGTGCGTGAACACCTGCACAACCGGGCCGAGGAGACCGGCGAACGCCGGGTCTTCGTCAACCGGCGCGGCCGCGCGTGGGTCACCGACGACACCCGGCCACCGCTGGCGCCGGCGCAGCGCAAGCGGCTGATCGCCGCCCTCGACGCGGAGATACGCCGCCGGCTTCCGTCCCCCGAGCGCCTGCTGGTCGACCCCGATGTCCTCGACGTCGCGCTCCCGCTCAGCGGGCGGGCGACCGCGGCGGGCCTCGGCGTGCTGCCCCGCGGTTCGGTCACTACGGTCGCCGGGGAGCTGCTGCGGTTCTTCGTCCACTGGAAGCAGGCGGAGCAGCGCACGGACTTCGACCTGTCGGCGGTGCTGCTGGACGCCCGCTACCGCACGGTGTCCTGGCTGTCGTACACCTCGCTCACCCAGTTCGAGGGCGAGCACTCGGGCGACATCACCGAGGCGCCGGACGGCGCGTCGGAGTTCATCAACCTGCGGCTGGGCGCGGTGCGCAGCACGGAGCGGCCGGACGGACTGCACCCGGACTCGCGGATCTTCACCCCGGAAAATCTGCGCGACCTGATCCCCGACTGACTGTTAGGGTGGGCCGCAGGCGAGGCCATGAACGGGACTTCCTTCTCAAAACACCTTCTGATGCCAGTCCCTTCGCTTTCCTCGCCGCTCGCTTCACGCAAGGGCTCTCGCGTCTCGTCACGCGAGGGCCCTTCGTGCTGCCGTGAGGGCCTGTTCGGCGTATCCGCGGCCGAACAGCACGGCATGCACCAGCAGCGGGAAGAGCTGATGGAGCCCTACCCGGTCCGCCCATCCGTCGGCCAACGGCGCCGCCTGCTGATAACCGTCGAGTACGTGCTCCAGGTGCGGGCAGCCGAAAAGGTGCAGCATCGCCAGGTCGGTCTCGCGGTGGCCGCCATGTGCGGCCGGGTCGATCAGCCAGACCTGCCCGTCGGCTCCCCACAGCACGTTGCCGTTCCACAGGTCGCCGTGCAGCCGGGCGGGCGGCTCGGCGGGCCCCGCCAGTTCGGGCAGCCGTTCACAGACGCGCTCGATCACGGCCGTCTCGGCAGGGCGGACGGTGCCCCGGTCGACGGCCTTGCGCAGGTAGGGCAGCACGCGGTGTTCGGCGTACCAGCGGGGCCAGTCGGTGCCGGGGACATTGCGCATCGGAGCCCGCCCGATGTACGCGTCCACGGGACCGTCGGGTGGTGGCGCGCCGAACACGGGGGCACCGGCGGCGTGCAGGGCGGCCAGCCCGCGCCCGAACCGCACCGCCGCCGGGGACGTCGGCGGGCCCTGCGCGACCACGCCCGTCACCAGCCAGCGCTGGTCGTGCCCATGGATGTCCGGAACGCGGACCGTGCCGGCGTCGGCCAGCCAGCGCAGCCCGGCCGCCTCGGCCTGCACCGCGCCCGGATCGTCACCGCGCTTGACCATCACCGACCACCCGTCGTCGAGGCCGACTTCGGCGAGGGACGCGGACAACTGTCGCTCGCCGCGCACGGTACGCCCGGTGATCCTGGCCGCAGCCGCGCCCGGGCCGTCGCTGTCGGAGGGGAAGCCGATGTGCACGGACACCACAGTAGGACCGCCGTGGGCCGACCGGAGCCGGTCCAGGGTGGGCCGTCCAGGACGGGTCAGTCCAGGTGCTCCTCGTCATCGCCGTCGTCATTGGCGGCATAGGGATGGACGTATCGCTCTTCGCCGAAGGGGATGAACCAGTCCTGCACGGCGCCCTTGGCGATGCCGTCCGCGGTCGGGGTGTACAGCCAGTCGTGGTCCAGGTCCTCGAACAGGCCGTCGGCGAAGACCTGCAGGGCGGTTTCGACCTCGTCGCTCAGCAGCTCGTAGAGGTCGGCCGTCACTTCGGCCTGGGCGAGCAGGAACTTCAGCAGGAGTTCCTCGGCCACGCAGCTGGGCCCGCCGAAGTGCGGCTGGGTGAGGCGGCCGGTCATGCTCACCGCGGTGACGGTCAGGCGGCGGACGAACAGGACCGTGTACTGCAGGGCGAACTGCGGGGGCAGATCGTCGAGGACCATGAACGGCGCGTCGGTCTCCGCGACGGTGGGCCCGTCCTCCTCCAGACCGGCCAGGTCCGTGAAGAGCTCGTCGACCAGCAGATCGATGGCGTACACGACGGCACCGGCCGCGACCTCCGCCGCCTCCCGGCCGACGGTCCGCTCCTCCTCGTCCTCGTGGTGGCCGAAGGCCTCCAGCGGGAAGGCCCGCAGCGTCGGTGCGAGAGCACGGAGTGTGCTGCGCATGGCGTCGACCTCGTCGCGGTCGAGACGGCCCGGGCCGGTCGCGGGCTCGGCCGCCGCATGCCGGCGTGCGCGTTCGGCGGGATCCGCGGGCGGTGCGTCCGGGCCGTCGGCCGCGTCCAGGCTCTCCTGCAGCAGGTCGGGATGCAGCTCCACCCCGCAGCGGGTGATCTCCCAGTCGGCAAGGGGTTCACTGCGCTCCAGCAGCTCCGCGACGACCTCACGGGCGGCGTCCTCGGCGAACTCCAGTGCCGGTGCGTCGACGAAGAGCTTCAGCAGGACCCCGGCGGGATGGACGGCGATGACGTCGTCCACCAGGTCGACTTCCATTCCGTCGGGCCCCTCGATGGCCGCGATCGAATCGAGCCCCTTGCGCAGCAGGAAGCCGACGCCCTCCCGCTGAAGAACGTCGAGCTCCGGGGCGCCCTTGGGGAGGTCCACGTCCACAGTCACCGCGTATGTCACACGATCATGGTGCCTGAGCGGCGGCGTCCCGGGGGCAGGAACCCCGAGGAATCGGAGTGCACAGGGAGCAGCCCCTCAGCGCTCCCCATCCAAGGCTTTGCATGATCATGCGAGATCATGCATACTCTTCCTATGTCCAAGGTCCTCACCTCCCTGCCCGCCGGCGAGCGCGTCGGCATCGCCTTCTCGGGCGGCCTCGACACCTCCGTCGCGGTCGCGTGGATGCGCGACAAGGGTGCCGTCCCGTGCACCTACACCGCCGACATCGGCCAGTACGACGAGCCCGACATCGCCTCGGTGCCCGGCCGTGCGAAGACGTACGGTGCCGAGATCGCGCGTCTCGTCGACTGCCGTGCGGCGCTGGTCGAGGAGGGCCTGGCCGCGCTCACCTGCGGGGCGTTCCACATCCGCTCGGGCGGGCGTGCCTACTTCAACACCACTCCGCTGGGCCGCGCCGTCACCGGCACCCTCCTGGTGCGGGCGATGCTCGAGGACAACGTCCAGATCTGGGGCGACGGCTCGACCTTCAAGGGCAACGACATCGAGCGGTTCTACCGCTACGGCCTGCTCGCCAACCCGCACCTGCGGATCTACAAGCCCTGGCTCGACGCCAACTTCGTGACCGAGCTCGGCGGCCGCAAGGAAATGTCGGAGTGGCTGGTCGCCCACGGCCTGCCCTACCGGGACAGCACCGAGAAGGCGTATTCCACCGACGCCAACATCTGGGGCGCCACCCACGAGGCCAAGACGCTTGAGCACCTGGACACGGGTGTCGAGACCGTCGAGCCGATCATGGGCGTGCGGTTCTGGGACCCCGAGGTGGAGGTCGTCACCGAGGACGTGACGATCGGCTTCGACCAGGGCCGCCCGGTGACGATCAACGGCAAGGAGTTCGCCTGCCCCGTCGACCTGGTCATGGAGGCCAACGCCATCGGCGGCCGCCACGGCCTGGGCATGTCCGACCAGATCGAGAACCGGATCATCGAGGCCAAGAGCCGCGGCATCTACGAGGCGCCCGGCATGGCCCTGCTGCACGCCGCGTACGAGCGGCTTGTCAACGCGATCCACAACGAGGACACCCTCGCCCAGTACCACAACGAGGGCCGTCGCCTCGGCCGCCTCATGTACGAGGGCCGCTGGCTGGACCCGCAGGCGCTGATGATCCGGGAGTCGCTGCAGCGCTGGGTCGGCGCGGCCGTCACCGGCGAGGTGACGCTGCGGCTGCGCCGCGGTGAGGACTACTCGGTCCTCGACACCACGGGCCCGGCATTCAGCTACCACCCGGACAAGCTGTCGATGGAGCGCACCGAGGACTCGGCGTTCGGCCCGGTGGACCGGATCGGCCAGCTCACCATGCGCAACCTGGACATCGCCGACTCCCGCGCCAAGCTGGAGCAGTACGTCGGCCTCGGCCTGATCGGCACCGGCAGCCCCACCATCGGCGCCTCCCAGGCCGCCGCGACCGGCCTGATCGGCACCATGCCGGAGCTGCCGGAGGGCGGCGCGGAGGCCATCGCCTCCCGCGGCGAGGTCTCGGAGGAGGACGCGCTGCTGGACCGCGCCGCGATGGAGTCCGGCACGGACTGACGCCTGCGAACGCAAAGGCCGGCCCGACACCGTGGGTGTCGGGCCGGCCTCTCCGTCGGTTCATCGACGCCCCCGTACGCAGCGGGTTCAGCCGGCCGCCGTGTGCAGGGCCCTCAGCACGTCCTCGTCCGTCAGCTGCTCGAACCTCTCGTAGCACAGGCCCACGGCCATGAAGGACGCCGGCTGCTGCAGACAGAGCACCTCGTCGGCCTCGGCACGCATCTGGTCCGCCGCGTGCGGCGAGCCGACCGGCACGGCCAGCACGACCCGCTCGGGGGCCTGCCGCCGTACGTATCGCAGGGCGGCGCGGGCCGTCGATCCGGTGGCGAGCCCGTCGTCGACGACGATGGCGGTGCGGCCTGTCAGGTCGGGGGCGGGGCGGCCCTGACGGTAGAGGCGTTCGCGGCGGTGGAGTTCCCTGCGTTCACGTTCCACCACCGGGGCCAGCATGGCCCGGGTCAGGCCCAGTTGTACGAGGGCGTCCTCGTCGAAGAGGGGATCGTCGTCGCCGACGATCGCGCCCACCCCGAGCTCCTCCTGGAACGGGGCGCCGATCTTGCGTACGACCAGGACGTCGAGCGGGGCGCCCAGCGCCCGCGCCACCTCCCGGGCCACGGCGACGCCGCCGCGTGGGAGAGCCAGGACGACGGGGTGCGGCAGGACGTCCTTCTCCTGCCGGATCCGCAGCCGTTCGGCCAGTTCCCGCCCGGCCTCCGTGCGGTCATGGAACTGCATCGCGGTCGCCACTCCTTCCCGCGCGGACGGCCCCCTCGGTGCGTTCCCCGCGTACCCCTCACACGCCGGTCGAAGCACGCGCCCCGGCCGTCCCTCCGTCCCCCGGGGGTGGAGTCGGCCTGGATGACCAACGGGCGGGGTGCGGCGATGGCAGGCGCGGTGCCAGGGCCGCTGAGCAGCAGCGTCAGCGCGGCCGCGACCCGGAGGGAACAGGCCGGCCGCGGACACCGGCAGCTACGGCGGAGGATGCGCGCGGCTCTCGCCCCTCATTGCTCCGCCGCGGCCTCGCCTGCGATCTTGAGACGGTCCTCGCACCAGTTCCGTGCCATCTCCGCGACCTGCTCCAGCGCACCGGGCTCCTCGAACAGGTGAGTGGCACCGGGCACGATGCGCAGCGAGTGCGGGCCGCTGAGCTCCCGGGCGGCCGCCTGGTTCAGCCGCAGCACTTCGGGGTCACGGCCGCCGACGATCAGGAGCACCGGGGCCCGTACGCCGGGCAGCGCATCGCCGGCCAGGTCCGGGCGCCCGCCCCGCGACACAACGGTCAGGGTCCGCCGCGGCCGCTCGGCGGCGGCCACCAGGGCCGCTGCCGCCCCGGTGCTGGCACCGAACAGGACCACCGGCAGCTTCCCGGTGTCGGGCTGTGTCTCCAGCCAGTCGACCACGGCGACGACTCGGCGGCCCAGGAGAGGGATGTCGAAGCGGTACTCCGCCGTGGAGGCGTCCCGGCGGTCCTCCTCCTCGGTGAGCAGGTCCATCAGTGCGGTGCCCAGTCCGACGGTGCGCAGTTCGGCGGCGACCGCGCGGTTGCGGGGGCTGTGCCGGGAGCTGCCGCTGCCGTGCGCGAACACCACGACCGCGCGGGCCGAGTCGGGCAGGACCAGATCGCCCGGGAGTGCCACGCCGTCGGCGGGAACCGAGATCAGCTGGGAGATCATCGCCATCATCTTCTTCCTCGTGGCCGGCCCGGCGGGGCCTCGTATGGCCTGCTGGGTCACGGGTACCCGTACTGGTGAAACACCTCTTTCGAGGAGATGACTCGGATGCTGCTCATCGGACTGCTTCTCCTCGGGGCGACAGGCGCCTTCACCGCCCTGGCGATCGCCGGCAACCTGTCCGGGGGCCCCGAATACACCGTCTCGGTGCTCGACCACCACATCGCCACCATGAACACGCTGGCCGTCTTCAGCTCCGGCCTCGCGCTGGCGCTGATCTTCTGCCTGGCGCTGGCCGCCGCGGTGAACGGCGTCTCGCACCGGCCGAACCATCGCCACCACCGCAGGGTGCGCACGCGCCACGCCGGTGAGACGACCCGTCTCGACGACATGATGGGACCGGACGAGCGGGCCTGAGGAGGCGTCACCGGTCCCGCAGCCGCACGAGGTGGTACAGCACCGGCATCACGGTCGTGCGGTTCTCCTTCAGCGTGGGCTGCAGGAAGCGGTAGAAGCTCGGCTTGCTGAACTGGCGCAGGGCGACGGCCGCCAGGCTCAGGTCCCAGTGGGCATGACCGACGAAGCAGTAATCGGAGGTCGTGCCGTCGAGGGGCTGCAGCAGCAGCGAGTTGTCGAGGCCGGTCTCCGCGGCGTACCAGCCCGCGAGGTGCTCCCACAGTTCCGCGGTGAGCTCGGGATCGTCACCGACGAAGTAGCTGAACTGGAACAGGCCTTCCTGGCTGCGGCCCACGTCGGCTACGCACTTGTCGCAGCGGGCCGCCATCACATGGACATCGCCCGCGGCCTGCTCCAGCCGCCGGTGCAGGCGAAGGCAGGCGGCGCTGTCCTGCACCTGGTCGATGTCCTGCGGTGTCCTGGTCTCGACGAGGACGACGACGTCGTAGCGGGCCGGGTGCGCGGTGTCCGAGTGCAGGCCGACGGTCGGTGCCACGGCGGCGGCCCGGTACACGCTCGCCCGTTTCACCTCGACCAGGCTGGCGAGGTCCTCCGCCTCGGCCCGCAGGACATCGAGCAGATGCGTCTTGTCGCGACTGTGGCCGGGTCTGCCGATCCCGTCCGGGGGTTCCACCGCGGCGGCGATGTGGAGGTAGCCGGACGGCGGCGGCTCGGTGAGGCGGGCCGGAGCGAACTTGGGTCGTGGGTGAACGAGGGTGACGCTCATGGGAGTCTCCCGCGGTGCGGTGCGTTCCCTGGTCGTCGTTGCACCTACCCGAAGTGCACCGGCTCACGCTCGCCTCGCCCGTGTGGCCGCCACTACCGTGGGGGCATGGGCGGCGGCGCGGTGACGCTGTTCCTGTGCGGTGATGTGATGCTCGGGCGCGGCGTCGATCAGATCCTGGCGCATCCCGGTCTGCCGGAACTGCGGGAGGGGTACGTCGAGGACGCCCGCTCCTATGTCCGGTTGGCGGAGTCGGTGAACGGTCCGATCCCTGCGCCCGTCGCTCCCTCCTGGCCATGGGGCGCGGCACTCCGGCTGCTGGAACGGGCCGCCCCGGACGTCCGGATCGTGAACCTGGAGACGTCCGTGACGTGCAGCGACACATTTGCACCGGACAAGCTGATTCACTACCGCATGCACCCGGCCAACCTGCCCGCGCTCAGCGTGGCCGCCCCGGACGTCTGCGTGCTGGCCAACAATCACGTGCTGGACTTCGGCCGCGAGGGACTGGCGGAGACCCTGGACGCGCTCGCTCGCGCGGGCCTGCGGGCGGTGGGCGCCGGACGCAGCGCCGAGGAGGCGTACGCGCCCGCCGCGGTGCCGGTCCCTGGAGGGGGCCGGGCGCTGGTGTTCGCCCTCGGGGCACGCTCCAGCGGTGTTCCGCCCGGTTGGGCGGCCGCCTCCAGCCGGTCCGGGGTCGCCTGTCTGCCCGAGGTGTCGGCGGCCGCGGCCGCCGAGGTGGTTCGGCGGGTACGGGCGGAAAAGCGTGCGGGCGACGTCGTGGTCGTGTCCGTGCACTGGGGCTCGAACTGGGGTTATCGGGTGCCCCGGGAACACGTCCGTTTCGCCCGCGCCCTGGTGGACGGCGGAGTCGACGTGGTCCACGGCCACTCCTCGCACCACCCCCGCCGGATCGAGGTGTACCGCGACCGGCTGATCCTGTACGGCTGCGGCGACTTCATCGACGACTACGAGGGCATCGGCGGCTGGGAGGAGTATCGCGACGACCTGCGGATCGCCCATCTCGTCACCCTCGCGGCAGACACAGGGCGCCTGACCGGCCTGCGCATGGTGCCCCTGCAGGCCCGCCGTATGCGGCTCGAGCCCGCATCGGACGCGGACCGCAGCTGGCTGCGCGCCACCCTGAACGGCATCAGCGAGGCCGTACACCTGACCCTGGATCCGGACGGCACCCTCACGCTGACGCACCGGACCCGGACCGGCACGTGAACCGATGGCTGCGGCTGACGCTGCTGGACGTGGGCACGATGAACACGCCCCGCTTCGCGCCCGCCGGTCTGCTGCCCTGCTGTGGCCGTCACCTCGTCTTCGACGGCGGTCCCGGCGCCGGATCCCCGCCGCTGCCGCTGGTGCCCGGCTGGTCAGCGACGAGCACGCGGAACTGCGCGAGCGCCCGCGGCGTTCGGATCCGGGCCGGTGCCCAGCAGTGGGGCGAGCCACGGCTGCGGTGCCTGCCGGTGGCGCACACCTTCTGGGAGTTCCCGGCCTGGGCGGCCGCCGGTGGACGAGTGGGGTGTCGAGGGGCGCACGTACTCCTTGCGGTCAGGCGTGGAGCATTGAGGTCAGCGGTTCGGGGCCGCCCGGCTGATGTCCGCGAGGGCGGTGTGCGGGTCCTCGGTGCCGGCGAGGTCACCGATGCTGACGATGCCGACCGGGCAGCCGCCGTGCTCAACGACCGGAAGGCGGCGGACGGCGTACTCGCGCATCAGCTCTATGGCCCGGTCGGTCGTGTCGTCCGGTGTCAGGGTCACCACGGGCGGTGGCGTGCACACCGAGCCGACGGTCGTGACGGCGGGGTCGCGGCCCGCGGCGAGGGCCCGGACCACGATGTCCCGGTCGGTGAGCACGCCGAACAGGTCGCAGTCGTAGGCCACCAGCACGTCGCCGACGTCCTGCTCACGCATCAGACGGGCCGCGCGCGCCACCGTGGTCATGGGCTCGACGGCGGCCGCGCCGGGGGACATCACGTCGCGTATCTTCCGGGTCATGGCAGCTCCCAGGTCCTGCATCGGCGGGGTGGTGCTCTCGCCCGCGTAGCCCGCAGCGCAGGCGGTAAACCGGCCATCGGCCATCGCTCGGCGCCTCGGCTCTGCGTCACCGCAGTCCGGGCAGGCTGCGCAGCTCTGCGATCTTCAGGAGACGGGCCAGGGCGAGAAACGCCACAGCCAGTGCGAGCGTTCCCGCGGCGAGGGCACCCGCGGTGGCCCAGATCCCGCTGCCCAGGAAGACGGAACAGGCGTGTGCGGCGCCCCAGCCGGCGGTCGCGGCGAGGGCGGCGGCGGACAGCAGTCTGAGGTAGGTGCGGCGCAGGGCGCCGTCGTCCAGGCGGCCGCCGGTCCTGCGGCGCAGCAGCCGTGCCGTGAGCGCGAGGCCGACGAGGTAGGAGAAGGCGTAGGCGCCGGCCATGCCGGTCACGGACCAGCGGGCGGGCAGCAGCACATGGCAGGCGGTGGCCAGGGCGATGTTCACCGCGGAGATCCACGCGGCCATGAAGAACGGGGTGCGGGTGTCCTCGAAGGCGTAGAAGCCGCGCAGCAGCAGGTACTGCGCGGAGAACGGGATCAGGCCGAGAGCGAAGGCCTGCAGCATCTGCCCACCCGGCTGTGCGGCGGCGGCATCGGACGCGCCGTGGGCGAACATCAGCGTGGCGATCCGGGGACCCAGCGCGAGGAAGAGGAAGGCGGTGGGCACGATGACGACGCCGCTGATGCGCAGCGCCCGCGACAGGTCGGCACGCAGGTCCGCGACACGGCCCTCGGCGGCGGCCCTGCTCATCCGCGGCAGCAGCGCGGTCACCAGGGACACCGTGACGACGGACTGCGGCAGCATCCAGATGGTCTGCGCGTACATGTAGTTGGTGTAGCCCACGCCGGCCTTCGACCCTGGCGCATCGGCGGCGTTGGCGTAGTTGGTGATCACCGCCAGGGAGACCTGGTTGGCGAGGACGAACAGCAGCGTCCACTTCGCCGCGTGGATCCCGGAGCCCAGGCCGGTGCCGCGCCAGTCGAACCGGGGTCGGAAGCGGAATCCGGCGGCCCGCGCGAACGGGATCAGCGCCAGGGCCTGCACGGCGATGCCGACGGTGGTCCCGACGCCCAGGTACCGCACCTGGGTCGCGGTGATGTCCTCGACCCGATCCGGGACGGTCATCAGGCCCAGGTAGGCACCGAACATGCCGATCAGGACGACGTTGTTGAGGACGGGCGTCCACATCATCGCGCCGAACTTCTCGCGGGCGTTGAGTACTTGGCCGTAGATGCCGAACAATCCGTAGAAGAAGATCTGCGGCAGCAGGAACCGCCCGAACGTCACCGTGAGTCGAAAGGCCTGGTGCTTGTCCGGGGTGTCCTGGATGTAGACACCGACGATCTGCGGTGTGGCCCACACGGCGAGCGCGGTGCCCGCGCCGAGCACACACACCACGAGGGTCACCAGACGCTGCTCGTAGGCCCGGCCGCCGTCCGGATGGGTGGCGCGCGCCCGTACCAGCTGGGGCACCAGGACGGCGTTCAGCGCGCCGCCGATCAGCAGCGTGTACAGGCTGGTCGGCACCGTGTTCGCGGTGTTGTACGTGTCGGCCAGCTGGCCCACGCCCAGCGCCGCGGCCTGCAGCACCTGCCGTATCAGCCCCGTGGCGCGGGACACGACGGTGGCCACCGCCATCAGCACCGACGACCGGGCCGGTCCGCCCGTCGCTGCTGTCCCCCGCCGGGCGGTACGCCGCCCTCGTATTCCTTCGCCCGCCGACGTGACCGGCCTCGCGGGCTGCTCCCCCTGCTTCATGCGGTCAACCTATGCCATCAAGATCCCCGCACTCGCCGGCCGCGTTCGCCGAGCCACTGTGCACACCGCTTCATCCGCAGCCGGTCGTCGGGAAACCAGCCCTGCCACGCCTCGTCCAGCGACAGCCAGTCCGCAGGCTGTCCCTCCTCGGGCGTCAACTCCGTTCGTCCGTCGACGACTTGGATGAACGTCACACCCAAGGTGGCAGCCCAGTCGGGATGATAGGAGCGCACCGTCACAGCGGCCGGCACCGGATGAAGTTCGGCCCGGACGCCGGTCTCCTCGAACAGCTCCCGGCGCGCCGCCTCGCGAGGGGTCTCGCCGGGCTCCACCTTGCCACCGGGCGGCACCCATCCCCGCCAAGGGTGGCGCACCAGCAGGACCTGCGTCAGAGTGCTGTCGAAGGCCCACACCTCGGCGGCGAGCGGTGGGTGCAGTGCCGCGTCGGGGCGCAGCAGCCACTCCAGGGCGTTGTCGTGTACGGCCATGGCCTGCCGGACGTCGTGGAGCGCGGCTTCGAGGGTGCGTGACTCGATGCGGTGGTGTGTCATCTGCCGGAGCGTACGACGAGCCACTGACAACGGCGCCCGCGTCCCGTACCCGTCAGCCTGCGGCCGGTTCCCCCTCCCCTTTCCAGGGGCGTGCCAGCGCCAGCAGTGCAACTCCCGCCGCAGCCACCACGATCAGCATGATCAGCGCCATCGGCAGGGAGCTGTTCTCACCGAACAGGCCCACCAGGGGCGAGGCGAGGGCGCCGAAGAGGAACTGCAGGCCGCCGAGGAGCGCGGAGGCGGCGCCCGGGGTGCGGCGGCCGAGGGTCTGCCCGATGCTCATCGATGCCGGGAAGATCATGCCGATGCCACCGAGGGTCACGAACAGCGTCACCCAGGTGCCGAGGAGAGTCTCGCCGACGAGCACCACCAGCAGCACCTGCGTCAGGGCGCCGGCTGCGGCCACGCACACGCCCGCCGTGAGCAGTGTGTTCAGCCGTACGCCCCGTCCGACCAGCCGCGAGAAGACCGCGCCGGCCATCAGCATGCCGGCCGCGTTGCTCGCGAAGATGAGGGAGTACGTCGTCGCCGAGACGCCGTGCAGGTTCTCGAAGACGAAGCTGGAGCCGCTGATGTAGGTGAACAGTGCGGCGGAGACAAGGGCGAGGACGAGGACGTACCCCATGAAGGTGCGGCGGGCGGACAGTGCGCCCATGGCGCGGAAGGTGCCGGCGAGCCCGCCTTTGTGCCGCCGCTCGGGCGGCAGGGACTCCGGCACGGCCCGCAGCACGGCGAGCACCAGCAGGACCCCCAGCACGGCCAGTGCGGCGAACACGGCACGCCAGGTGGACACGCTGAGGATGGCCCCGCCGAGCACCGGTGCGGCGACCGGTGCCACACCCATGATCTGGGACAACACGGCGAAGTAGCGGGGCAGTTCGGGTCCGTGGAAACGGTCGGTGAGCACGGCCCGGGCCAGCACGGTGCCCGCCGCGCCGGTCACACCTTGCAGGAAGCGGGCACCGGTCAGCACGCCGATGTTCGGGGCGGCGGCACACACCAGGGAGAGCACGACGAAGCCGGCCAGCCCCGACATGAGCAGTCGACGGCGCCCGAGCCCGTCGCTGAGCGGCCCGATCAGCAGCTGTCCGACGACGAACCCGGCCAGGAACGCGGTCATGGTCAGCTGCACGGCCGCGCTGCTCGCTCCGAGCGCGTCCCCCATGACGGGAAAGCCGGGCACGTACATGTCGATGGCGAGCGGGGCGACCGCAGTCAGCGAGCCCAGGACCGCGACCAGGCTGGCGGTGCCGCGCCTGGAGGCCGACGGTCGGCCGGAGTCGGTCTCGTCCGGCGCAGCCGATGGGGAGCGGGATATCATGAGCATAACGGTAACCAATAGTTCACCAGTTAACTAATAACCGTCCAAGCAGTGAGAACCCGAACAGCGAGAAGGCGAACCACAATGCCCTCCTCCCCCGCCTCCCCGGCCGAGACCCGCCTGCGGTGGGCCGAGCACAACCCCGGGCTCGACACCTCGCCCATGGAGCTGGTCGGCCTGCTCAAGCACGCCACCGCCCTGCTCGGCCGCGCCGTGGAGCCCCTCTACGCGGGCGCTCCGCTCACCGCCCCGGAGGTCGACATGCTCATTCCGCTGCGGCACACCACCGAGCCGGTGATCGCCCGGAGTCTGGCCGAGCGCATGGGCCTGTCCCGCGCCGGCGTGAGCAAGACGCTCGGCAAGCTGGAACGCCGCGGCTTCATCGCCCGCACCCCCAACCCCGCGGACCGCCGCGCCGCCCTGGTCACCATCACGCCAGACGGCGCGAAGGCCGTCGACGAACTGTTCCCCCGCCAACTCGCCGCCGAGGTCCAGCTGTTGGCGGGTCTGGGCGAGGACAGGGAGTGGGTTCTCAAGGCGCTGGGGCGGCTCGTGGAGGTCATGGAGGGCAGGACGGGCCGCGGCTGAGCGAGCACTCCCGTGCCTTCCCGTACGGGCCGCCTGCTGCCTGGCGTGCGCGTATGGATCATCAACAGGGGCCGTCCGTACGGCATTTCGGCCACTGTCGGTGGCTGGTCGCCCAGGAGGCGACCGAGGCGCGAGGGACGGGCGGCTGCAGGTCGCCAACGGCTACTACCGGCTGACCCGCGGCTCGTTCGCCCGGTTCGGGCTGCCGGTGCCGCATCCGGACCGCATCGTGGACGCCGTCCTGGACCACGCCCGCGACTCCCGTCGCTTCGGTGGGGGCCGGAAGAACGCCGGCAACGTGCTGGACGTCGCCCACCCCTTGCGGCTGCGCACCCGGCAGCTCGGCAACGGCGCCGGAGGCGACGGCCACGTACGGCCGAGATACGGGCCTGTGCCGAGCGGCAGCCGAGCGCGGCCCTGCCCCGCCGACACGACGGCGAGGTCTCCGGCTTCGGCCCTACGGGGCCTGGCCCGCGGCCCGGTCTGCAGGGCCCCGAGACGTGGTTGGCCGTCATCTGGTACCTGGCCGACCCGCTGGGCCGCTCCGACGAGCTCGGCCACCGTCCCCGAGGCGTCCACCGCCCGGAGCCGGCCCGCAGCGGCCTGCGACGCTGAGCCCTATCTGCGCCGCCACGGAAGTACCGCCGGATCGGTCTCGGTGGCCTCCACGCGGTGCAGGGCGTCACTGATGGCCTCGCCGATCTCGGCGAACTGCCGTACCTGTTCGGGGGTGAGGGCGTCGAACACGGCCCGGCGTACGGCGTCGACATGGCCCGGGGCGGCCCGTTCGAGCAGGGCGCGACCCTCGGCGGTGAGGACGGCGAGCTGGCCGCGGCCGTCGGCGGGGTCCTCGCGGCGGTCGACGAGGCCGACCTCCCGCAGCCGGTTCACCGCATGGGTGAGCCGACTACGGGTGATCTTGAGCCGCTGGGCCAGTTCGGACATGCCGAGGACGCCGTCGGGCGTCGAGGAGAGATAGGCGAGCAGGCTGTAGTCGGCATGCGTCATGCCCGCGTCGCGCCTCAGCTGACGGTTGAGATAGTCGGTGAGCAGCGTGGAGAAGTCGACGTAGGCCAGCCAGGCTCGTCGTTCCTCGGCGTTGAGCCAGCGCGGCGTGGTGGGCATGGGTGACATCCTACCGGAACACCGTTTGAAATTTCAACTACACCGCTCTTGCGGCGCTCCTCGCCCAGCCGGGTGTAGTAGTGGACGAGGTCGGGGGCGCCCACGACGGCCGGATTGACGACCTGCTCGACGGGGGCGCCCCGGAGCAGCCGCTTGACCGGGACCTCGAGCTTCTTGCCGGTGCGGGTGTGCGGGACGGCCGGGACCTGGAGGATCTCGTCGGGTACGTGCCGCGGGGACGCGCCGGTGCGGATCGCGTCGCGGATCTTCTCCCGCAGGGCGTCGTCGATTACCGCCCCAGCCGCAAGCACCACGAGCAACGGCATCCGATAGCCGCCGTCCGGCTCCTCCGCGCCGATGACCAGCGCCTCCGCGTCCGGGCCGGGTGACGACCAGCTCGCCGACCCGGTCCACCACGGGGAAGCCCTCGGTATCGTAGGCCGCCAGCGCCACGCCCAGCTGCGGTGCCGACAACTCCCCTGCCCATACCGGGGTGTTGGGCGCGGAGCCGGTGCAGCCGATGACGCGGATCGCCGGCAGGTCGGGCACGACCGGGTCGATACCGAACTCGGCCATGCCCAGCAGGTATTGGGGGCTGGTGCCGAAGAGGGTCACGCGGTGGCGGGAGGCCAGTTCCCAGAGCAGGTCGGGGCGGGCCAGGGGTGCCGGGCTGCCGTCGTAGGTGCAGGTCGTGGCGCCGCTGCCGCAGCCGCACCACCTGTACGGCGGGACGTCAGGGCCGCAACCGATCCGTGCCCGGTACGAGATCACCCGGATCCCGCGGCTCACACCTCGGCGCCAGGCTCCTCGCGCGGCACGAGCGCCGCGATCTCCTCGACCACCGCGCTCGCCTGCTTCTCCGGCACACCGGCAGCGATCAGCGTGGCGACGGCCGTACGCGTCCCGTCGTCCTCCAGCGCCCCGGTGTTGACGTCCTCCAGCAGCGCGACCGCCATCGCCTCGAGTCCGGCGCTCAGCACGGCGGGCGGCAGATGGGAGTGGAAGACGCCGTCGCGCTGTCCGCGCTCCAGGATGGCCGTGACCACATCGCGGGCCGGGGTCAGGACCTCGGTCACCCGCTCCGCACCCAGGTCGCGACGGGCCAGGCCCAGCAGCATCCGGTAGCGGTCGCCCACCGGCCAGATGCGGAGCATGAAGTACGCGAGCGCCCGGTCGGCCCGCTCCTCGGGCCGCACCCCGTCCACCAGCACTTCCTGGAACGTCTCGGACGCCTCTTCGGCGAGCGCTTCCAGCAGGGCCGAGCGTCCCGGGAAGTGACCGAAGAGCGTGCGCCGTACGACACCTGCGGCGCGCGCGAGCTCCTCGAGGGTGATGTCGGGGTTGCGGCCGAGCTCCCGGCGGGCCGTGGCCAGGATGCGCGCCCGGTTGGACCGCGAGTTGCGGCGCATCGGTACACGGGCGGCGGGCTTGGTCACGGTTCAACCTCGGCGGTACGCGGGCGGGTGGGCTGAGCAGGCGCAATGGTGTCCATTTTGGCACGGCACCCGTCTGACCAGACCGGCTACGCAGCAGGCAGTAGGCGACACTCGGCCAGATATGGCCGGATTCAGCCGCCCCCCGTGTGCGCAGTGACATTCATCTGTCACTGTGCGCTTATTCGAGTGTCGAGATCTTTTCGATGTCATTCGGGAGGGATGCGTGTGCTGAGACGTGAGACGTTCCGGCTTCCCCGTCATCCGGCTTCGGTCGGCTTCGCCCGGTACCGGGTACGGCAGCATCTGGCCAGCTGGGGGCATGCATCGAACGACGAGATGACGGAGAGGGTCGTTCTGCTGGCCTCCGAGCTGGCGGCGAACGTCGTGCGTCACGGGCCCATCCTGGAGCGCGAGTTCGAGTTGGCGGTGACGGCGCGGGCGGACGGCTCCTGTTTCATAGCCGTCTCCGACGAGAGCCCGGCGCAGCCGGTCCTGCATGACGTGCCCACCGGTGACGACGAGAAGGGGCGCGGCCTGCACCTCGTCGACCAGCTCGCCCAGACCTGGGGTGTACGGCCCCGGGGACGCCATGGCAAGACGGTGTGGGCCCTGGTGCGCCATCCCCGCCCGCACACCGTCGCCGGTCTGCAGAAGCCGTGCAGGTAGCGCGGCGGCCGGGTCAGTCGCCGGACGGTTCGGCGAGTGCCGCGGCGCGCTGTTCGAGCCTCTTCAGGGCCGTCTCGCTCCACTGCAGGTTCGCCCGCTCCAGGGCGATGCCGCCCAGCAGCGTGAGGTAGGGGCCGATGCGCTCGGCGGTGGCGAGGTACTCGTCCTCGGTGCGGCCGTCGAGCATGCGTTCCTGCATGCGTAGATAGCGGGCGAGCTTGGCGGTGGCCCGCTCGAAGCGCTCGGCGACCGAGGCGCGTACAGCCTCGAAGTCCACGACGTCACCGATGTCGACGCACTGGACCTTGACCATCAGCTCGTCCCGCAGGGCCGGCGGCTTGGCCGGAGCCTCGCCGACGTAGTCGCGCAGGACCTCCAGGCCGGCCTCGGTGAGCGAGAAGAGCCGCTTGTTGGGGCGGCGCTCCTGCTGGACCACCCGGGCGGAGACGAGCCCCTCGCTCTCCATCCGCTCCAGCTCGCGGTAGAGCTGCTGCGGGGTGGCCATCCAGAAGTTGGCGACGGAGGCCTCGAAGCCCTTCGCGAGGTCGTACCCGGACGCCTCACCCTCCAGAAGAGCGGCCATCACCGCGTTGCGCAGAGCCATTGCCCCAATTTAACACCTTGTTGATTAATCAATAGGACGACTACTACGGCGGTGTCGGACCCGGCGGCCGGCGAGAGGGCGCCGTGCAGCACGTCGGTGCAGGCCTGCGGGCTCAGGACCCCGGGCCACAGGCGGCGTCGAGGCCAAG
Organism: Streptomyces sp. NPDC051172; assembly: GCF_040682555.1. Taxonomy (NCBI): domain Bacteria; kingdom Bacillati; phylum Actinomycetota; class Actinomycetes; order Kitasatosporales; family Streptomycetaceae; genus Streptomyces; species Streptomyces sp. NPDC051172. The sequence continues at coordinate 6,504 of NZ_JBFBBE010000050.1, read as the reverse complement.
CCGGTCCAGCAGCGCAGCAGCCGCTCCGTCTTGAGGCCGAGCCGGTGAGCACACGCCGTACCAGCGCTCTTGTGCACGCCAGGGGGACGGCGGCCCAAGTCCCCGATGGCCTCGACGCGTTCGAGCAGCCGGCTGCCGACCCGGTCGAGCATGGGCTGCATCGCTCAGCGCATCAGGCCTGCGCCATCTCCCGAGCCTCAGGTGCCAGGGGAGGCTGGACGAGGTGCTCTGGTCCTCCTGGGGTTCAGGAGGGGCCGTCGGCGAGTACGGTCACCGGGAGGAGTGCGGGACGCTTGGCCTGGCGGCCGTCGCCGGAGGAGCGGCCGCGCACCCGCCGTACGATCCAGGGCCCCAAGAAGGCGCCCGCCCAGCGCAGTTCGGCACCGACGGCCCGCAGGCCCGTGCGGGCCACCGCTTCCGGAGGCAGCGGTCGCGTCCAGCCGTCGTCGCTGCCCGGCAGGTCGAGGGCGTGGGCGACGGCGGCCGCGATGAGGGCGTGGCCCAGCGGGCTCGCGTGCAGCCGGTCGGCGCTCCACATCCGGGGATCGGTCACCGCCGGGTGGGGCCAGGAGTCGGCCACGGCGACGCCGTGCCGTCGGGCCGCCTCACGGATGCGGGCATTGAGGGCGAGGACGCGGGGTGCGAGCGGCCGGGCCGAGGGGGCGAGTCGGCCGGGGTCGGGGAAGGTGACCGTCGCGACGCGGGCGCCCTGTCCGGTGAGCGCGGCGAACATGGCCTCCAGATGGCCGGCGATCTCGTCCGCGTCGAACCGGGGCCGCAGCACGTCGTTGAGGCCGGCGACGACCGTGGCGAGGTCGGGCCGCAACTCCAGGGCGGGCGCCAGCTGTTCGGTACGCACCTGTCCGGCCAGCCGCCCGCGCACGGCGAGGTTGGCATACAACAGGCCCGGGCTCTCCCGCGCGATCTGCTCGGCGAGCCGGTCCGCCCAGCCGCGCAGGCCCCGGACGTCGTCGCCGTCGCCGACGCCTTCGGTCTGGCTGTCACCGACTGCGACGTACCGCAGATATCCACTGCCGGCCACGGAGCCACCGCCTTCCGTTGACACCGCACGACTGCCGACGGCATAGGTGATTAATCTCTTACTCGCATTGTTGAATATATCAGCCACCTGAAGATCACGGCGCACGTAGGCTCGTGCCCATGGTTGAGCATCGGATGATTGACGTGAACGGCATTCGGCTGCATGTGGCGGAGGAGGGCCAAGGCCCCCTGGTCGTGCTGCTGCACGGCTTCCCCGAGTCCTGGCACTCCTGGCATCACCAGTTCGGTCCGCTGGCCGACGCCGGCTTCCGCGTCGTCGCCCCCGACCAGCGTGGGTACGGACGCAGCGACCGCCCCGCCGAGGTGAGCGCCTACAGCATCCTCCACCTGGTCGGCGACGTCGTCGGGCTGATCCATGCGCTGGGCGAGGAGCAGGCGTTCGTCGTCGGGCACGACTGGGGCGCCCCGGTCGCCTGGCACACCGCGCTGCTGCGCCCGGACGTCGTGCGCGGCGTGGCCGGTCTGAGCGTGCCGCCGCCGTTCCGCAGCTCCCGGCCGCCGCTGGCCGTCATGGACGAGCGGTTCGACGGCCGCTTCTACTGGAACTACTTCAGCCAACCCGGCGTTGCGGACGCCGAGTTGGCGCAGGACACCCGCACGGCCCTGCGGAAGATCTTCTACACGGCCTCCGGCGACGCGCCCGGTGCAGGCTCGGGCGCCCAGCCGTTGATCGAACCCGGTCAGGGCTGGCTGGCGACCATGACGGACCCCGAGACCCTGCCGGAGTGGTTCACCGAGGAGGACCTCGACGCCCTGACCGAGAGCTTCTCCCACGGCTTCACCGGGGCGCTGAACTGGTACCGCAACCTCGATCGCAACTGGGAACTGACCGCCCCCTGGCACGGCGCCGTCGTCAGCCCGCCCGCCCTGTACGTGTACGGCGACCGCGACCTGGTCCCCGCCTTCCCCGGCACGCCCGAACTCATAGCGGCCCTCCCGGACCTGATGCCCGGCCTGCGCCGCAAACCCGTCAAGCTGGCGGGCTGCGGCCACTGGACGCAGCAGGAGCGTCCCCGCGAGGTGAACGAAGCGCTCATCGACTTCCTCACCGAACTGGTGTGAACCGTGACGTGATCAGTGGACGGACAGTCCGCCGTCGACGAAGAGGGCCTGCCCGGTGACGTAGGCGGAGGCGCGGCTCGCGAGGAACACCGCCGCACCCGCGAAGTCGTCGGCCAGACCGTTGCGCCCGACCATGGTGCGCGCGGCCAGCGCCGCCACCTTCTCGGGATCGGAAGACAGCCGCTCGTTGAGCGGGGTCATCACGAAGCCCGGCACGAGCGTGTTGCAGGTGACGCCGTACGGCGACCACGCCTCGGCCTGGGAACGGGCCAGGGACTCCAGCGCCCCCTTGGACACCCCGTAGGCCCCGCTCTGCACGAACGCCCGGTGCGCCTGCTGGGAGGTGACGTGGATGATCCGTCCGAAGCCCCGTTCGGCCATGCCGGGGCCGAAGCGCTGTCCCAGCAGGAAGGGCGCCTCCAGGTTCACCGCCATCGTGGTGTCCCAGACGTCCTCGCCCAACTCCCCCATCGGCGGCCGCAGATTGATCCCGGCGCTGTTGACGAGGATGTCGGGCTCCCCGAACACCCCGGCCGCCTGCTCGGCCGCCGCGCGCACGCCCTCGCGGCTGCCCAGGTCGGCGCTGACCCAGGCCGCCCGGCAGCCGTCGGCCGTCAGCTCCTCGACCGTGGCGGCCAGCTCCGCCTCCCTGCGCGCCACGACCACCACGCTCGCCCCGGCCCGCGCGAGGGCCCCGGCGACGGCCCGGCCGATGCCGGAACTCCCGCCGGTCACCACGGCGACGCGGTCCCTGAGCGAGAACAGTTCGGAGAGGTACGTCTGCGAGGTCATGCCCGCACCCTAGACACACCCTGGCCGCGCCCTGGACGCGGGAGGGCCGAGCCTGTGCTCAGGCTGCGGTGTAGCCGAGTTGGCGCCTCATGTACGGGGTCATGAGGGTCTTCGCCTTGGCCAGCACCGAGGTGCGGCCGCCGAGGACCGCGCTCTCGCCGCCCGGCACGGGCAGCAGGGTCAGCCCGTCGGCCGGGCCGAAGGGCACGATGAGCGGGGTGCGGTGCATCGCCCGGTACAGGCGCGGTTCCTTGCGGTGCCTGCCGGAACTGTTCAGGTAGGTACGGATGTTCCAGGCGGCGAGGTCGGCCTGGGCCAGCGCGGCGGGGGTGATCTTGAGTTCGGTGGCGTCGTTCACGTCGCCGACGGCGAACACGTCCAGCCGTCCCTCGACCCGCAGGGTCCGGTCGACCCTGACGTGCCCGGCCGGGTTCAGCCAGTCGCCGTGTCCCCCCAGGCGCAGCCAGAGCGTGTTGGGCGTGGTGCCGGTCGCCCAGAAGGAGAGGTCGGCCTCGATGACGGTGCCGTGCGCGTCGCGATACGTGCCGAAGTCGTTGCCGGGCGACATGAACGAGTCGAGGCGTACCTCCACGTCGTGGGCCTCCAGCCAGGCCCGCGCCCTGCGCCCGGCCCGCTCGACACCCGTGGAGTGCAGCAGCGCCGCCCCGGAGTGGGCGAGCGTGACCCGGGCGTCCGGCCGGGCCAGGCGCACCTCGGCGGCGAGTTCGACGCCGGAAGGGCCTCCGCCGACGACGAGTACATGCCCGGCCGTGGCGATCTTCTGCTGGTGCCCGGCGAAGGACTTCACGGCCTCGTCGGTGGTGGTGCCGGTGAAGCGGGCCGGCTCGGGGTAGTCGGCACCGGTGGCGATCACCACCACGTCGTACGGCAGCCTCTCCCCCGTCGCCAGGACGACCTGGCGCTCAGTGGTGTCGATACGGACCGCCTTGCCCACCGCCACCCGGCCGTTGCGCAGCAGTCGGTCGTACGGGATGAAGGGGGTCACCGACCACTCCGGGCGAACTCCGGCGCGCAGCGAGGCGATACGGTGGAAGAAGACCTCCTTGCGGTCCACCAGCGTGACCCGCGCCACCGAGTCCAGTCGCTTCGCCAGCCGTACTCCCGCGTAGCCGCCGCCGATCACCACTACGTCGCCGTCGTGCACAACGCGTCTCCTGTGCCTGTGGGGGGATGCGAGCGCCGCGATGTGGGGCTTCCTCGGCCACTCGAAGTGCGAAAGAGCGTACCGCTTGAAACTTAAAGCTTTCATGGGGCTTTGTGGGAATTGTGTGAAGCGAACGCGACGGCGTGGATGCGGCCGGTCCCGTAGGCGATGACCACGAGTTGAGCGCGGTCGCGGGCGCCCGGGCGCCCGGGCGCCGGGTGAGAGGAGCGCCTCGCCGGAGGCGACGGGGCGGATCCCGGGCAACAGGACGTCGGTGGCGACGTACTTGCCCAGGAAGTCGCTCGCTCCGACGCGCGGTGCCGCGGGTGCCGGACGGTTCGGGGTCGACGCAGATGGCGGCGGCGGCCAGACCGCCGGTGCCCGGCATGCGGGTGTCCACCAGGACGACATCGGGGTGACGGGCCCGCGTGAGGTCCACCGTCGGTGTTCCTGCTCTTCCCGAAGGGCGCCGGCGGCCACGTCCCTTCCCGCGCGCGGCTCCCGACAGCACCGCGCCCGGCCAGAAGCCGTGCGGCCGACACCGACCGCGGTGACAAGCGCGGCCCACGAGACAGCCGCCGCCGGCCCGAGCCGCCTACTTGTTGACGGGGTAGCAGAGATGAGTGACCCCGGCGCTCTCGACGACGCGCGGGGTGCCAAGCGTGATCGGAGCGTTGGTGAGGTCTCCGACGAGGCGGGTGCCGGCGCCCAGGAGTACGGGGACGAGGTCGACGTGGATCTCGTCCACCAGCCCGGCGTCCAGTGCCTGGCGGGCCAGGTCGCCCGCGGCCACGCCCACGTCGCGCGCACCGGCGGTGGCCTTTGCCTGCTGGATGGCACTGTGCAAGCCGTCGGTGACGAACGTGAAGGGGGCCTCCGGGTGGGCCCAGTCGGCGGGCGCCCGGTGGGTGACGACGTAGACCGGCACGCCGAAGGGATGCCTACCGTCCCAGCCCCGGGTGACGTCGAACAGCCGGCGGCCGACCACGAGCGCGCTCTGCAGCCCGCTCGCGGTGGGTGTGGAGACCCTCGGTCACCGGGAAACTCATCGCTCCTGGCTAGTCGGGCAGCCGCTCCAGCGCAGCCGCCACGCCCGCCTGACCGACGGCGTCAATCAGCGCCTGCCCGATCACCGAGACCGGCTCCCGCGCCGGGAGAACCAGCCCGATCCGCTCCGTGCGGACCGGGCTGACCAGGGGAACGGCCTGCATCCCCGCGGGCACGCCGAAGACGTGCAGCCAGGCATGCGGTACGACGCTCGCCCAGTGCCCGGCTCTGACCTGCGCGAACAGCGAGGCGATGGAGTCCGTCTCCACACGCGGGGTCACGGAGACGCCCGCCGCCTCGAAGGCCGCCTCCAGGACCTGACGCCCCTGCATTCCGGGGTGCAGCAGGCACAGCGGGTACTGGGATGCCTCCTCCCAGGAGATCTCGGCCGGGCCCAGGGCGCGGCCGGAGCTCTGGATCAGCAGGACGTACCGCTCCAGGTACAGCGGGACGAACTTGAAGCCGTGTTCCACGACGGTGCTGTGGTAGGTCACGGCGGCATCGAGTTCGTACGTCTGGAGTCGGCTGACGATGTCCACGGACTGCAGATCCGCGAAGACCTGCACGGTCGCGAGCGGGTTGGCGGCGCAGAACGGCTGGGTCAGGAGGGCGACCGCCGTGGCGGCGGTGGGGACGGTGCCGATGCGCAGCCGTCCGGTCAGCCCCGCCCGCAGCGCCTGGATCTCGCCCTGCATCGCGTCCCGGTCGGCGAGGATGCGCTGCGCCCACAGCACGACACGCTCGCCCTCCGGTGTCAGGCCGTCGAACCTGCGGCCCCGCTGGACCAGGGGGATGCCGAGCTCGTCCTCCAGTTTCCGGATGCCCTCGGACAGGGTCGGCTGGGAGACGTAGCAGGCCTGCGCCGCCTTCGCGAAGTGGCGGGCGCGCGAGAGGGCGACGAGGTATTCGAGTTGACGCAGGAGCACCGTCCCATGATCCCTCGCCCACGGCCGTTGCGCGCCGGTGGTCCTGAACACGCTGCACTGATCGGTGCCGCCTGTCACGCGATCGGAACTTCCGCTTTGACCTGCTCAGAGGCGCTGACGAAGAGTGGCGTGCGGACGAGAGGGCGTGGTGTGCGATGCGGGGCTTCGAAGAAGACGGAGCGGACGAGGGCGAGCTGTCGGTCTCGGCTCCCAGGACCTGGGCCACCGGCGCTCCCGCCGTAGCGCACGCGCTCAAGTACGCACTGGGCCAGACCTCGCCGAAGCGCACCGCGCTGACGCTGCTGAACATCAACCAGGCGAAGGGCTTCGACTGCCCCGGCTGCGCCTGGCCGGAGCCCGCGCCGGGCGAGCGGCACCGCAACGAGTACTGCGAGAACGGCGCCAAGCACATCAGTGACGAGGCCACCTCCCGGCGGGTGACCGCGGACT
>NZ_JBFBBE010000049.1:68316-70535 GCF_040682555.1 Streptomyces sp. NPDC051172 | reverse complement strand
GTCGGGCTCCTGCGAAACATGGGCGGAACGTTCCAACGAGCCTGACGCAACGTCACGATCGTTTACTGCCCGTCCTCAAGATTCCCGACGGAGTCACTCACTGGACGAAGCGATGCTTCTGCCAGGCGATTCGACTGGTGACAACAAGTTGGCGGGCCAAGACGGGGAGTACGTCCTCTTGTTGCAGCGCCTGCTCCAGGGTGGAGGCATCCCAGAACTGGAGGTGGCCGAAGTAGACGAAGTTCTGCCCGGCTTCTGGTTCAACCTTTGATTTCCGGAGTCGGGGAACGACAACCAGGATCGCGAGCACAGCGCCGGCAAGGATCAACAGGGCGCCGATCCATAGCAGTGAGCGCGCTCCGTAGCCCTTGAGGTTTCCGAAGAGGTGATCTTTGTCGGAGAGTGCGACGATCCCGGCGAGTGCTGCAGATTCCAGGGTGAGTGCGAAGGATGCCTTGGCGTCCACTCTGGCGGTCCACTCCCCGATTGCGGTGTGGATCCGCCAGGCGGTTTCGCGGGACTCTGGGGTCGAAGTCATGGCTTCCAGTGCCAGGTTGACCGGTAGATGGACATGTTCTCGCCGCCCACTTTGAGGGTGGCGGGCCCGTCCCACATCACTTCTTGGTCTTCGCCGCCGTATTTGGACTCGTCGTTCAACCGGTCGAAGACCGCCTTGGTGATGTAGGTCCGGTAGAAGGAGCGCTCGTCGCTCAGCTTCGCGGCCACGTTTGGGGAACGGCCAATCGAGACGAGGTCGTTGTGGCCGCGGACTCCGCCGCGGACGACCAACGCCTTGCCGGCGTCGATGCCGACGCAGTGCTTGACCACGAACCCCTTGTTCTTGATCGCGGGGAGGTTTGCTTCGACCTTGGGGCGGACGATCTCGTTGACCACGTAGTGGATCTGGAGACCGCACTTCGCTGCGTTCGAGTTTTTGGAGTCTCCGACGAAGATGGCCATGACCCGGTCACCGTCAAAGCTGCGGATCTCGCCGCCGCGCGCGCGGATGACCCGGCAGGTCGCGTCGAGGTAGGCGCGGATGACCTTCGCGGCTGTCTTCTTGGTGAAGTCGCGGGCGAGACCGGTGGAATCGGCCAGGTCGGCATAGAGGTAGACGGCGTCAAGTTCGACAGCGCCGTTCTTCAGTTTGACGTCGTCTGTTCCTGGGACGACTGTGCCGGTGCGCACGTCCCAGTCAGAGCACACCACATCCGTGACAGCAGCGCTGATGTCATCGGCAAGCCCCATCAAAGGCTCCGTTTCTTCGTGTTGCTAGAGGAACACCACGCTAGCAACAAGGTCTGACAATCGGCTCAGACCGAACGTTCGCCCCTCCACCACCTCGGCCGTCGCCCGCGCCCTGCGGTAACGTGCCGACTCCGGCCGTACGGAAGCCGGGGGCGGTGTGGACCGAGCTACCACGGTCGGCCAGCGTCGGCGCCGAACCGGCCGGGCACGTCCGCCTCGGATACGCCCGTACCTCGACCGCACGGCAGTCCCTGGACGCGCAGCTCGACTCCCTCGCCGAGGCCGGAGTGACGCGCATCTTCGCGGAGAAGATCTCCACCCGCGCCACCCGGCGCCCCGAGTTGGAGGCCGCCGTCAAGCTCGCCGGAGAGATCCGTTCCTCCGGCGTCGCCGTCACCCTCGTTGTCCACGAGCACAAGCGGCTCGGCCGAGGCATCGAACTCGCCATGCTCGCCGAAGAGCTGAAGGCGAGCGATGTCGGGCTGGAGTTCCTCACAGGCGAACTCAAGGGCTCGCATGACCCGTCCGGGATCGTGTTCACGGTGCTGGCCGCGATGTCGGGCATGGAGCGCGAGTACATCCGCGACCGCACCCTGGAGGGCCACGAGTCCGCCCGCAAGCGCGGCAAGACGATCGGTGGCTCGGGCGTTACCGACGAGTCGATGCTGTCCATGGCTCTCCACCTGCGCGAGCAGGAGATGAGCCTGCGCGACATTGCCAAACGCCTCGTCATCACCCTCGGTGCGAAGAAGGGCCAGCACCCCTCACCCGCCACCGTCATGCGCATGCTGTGCGAACACGACGAGACCACCAGGACGTGAACCGGCCTCGGATGGCACATGTATCGGCGAACGCGACGTCGGAAATCCGCCAGCGTGCTCGTCGTGGGGGGGCGGGGGGGGCGGGCCCGCCCCCCCGCCCCCCCCCGGAGCGGCCCGCCGGCCGCACAGGACCCCCCCAAACAGGGGTTG